>SYLG01000130.1 GCA_005808665.1 Planctomycetia bacterium
CATGGCAGTCGCATTCACCGGAGTGGCAACCAGGAAGTTGATAAAGTTGTCAGGGGTAACTTTTGCCTTGTTCACAGCTGAGAGAATAACCAAACTGGCCGATTTAGGCAAACCCAATTTCGGCCAACTGCGTAAGTCCTACCTATTTTGGAACCCTGATTTTGCTTGTTTCCTGGAATTTGGAGTATGTCGAGTTCAAAACGGCAGGTAGTCCCGAGCAAGGTATTTGATATTGCCAGGTATCTGTTCGATATTATCCCTGGGTTTTTGGCAAAACAAATCGTTTTATATCCCTATCCTGGCCCTATTTCAAACTTTGCCCGGAAACGAAAAATGGATTTACGCCAAACGGGGAATCTCCCCTTGGGCATATTTTTCCGCAAGCTCGAAATAGCTTTGGTTGATCCGCCTGATGTGGGTGATCTCATCCTCCGTTACTTCCCGGACAATTCGGGCGGGTATTCCCCGGACCACCGACCGGGCCGGGATCACCCTGTTTTCAGGCACAAGGGTCCCGGCGGCAACCAGGCATTCTTCGCCTATTTCACTCCCGTTAAGAAGGGTTGCCCCCATGCCAATGAGCGAACCCTTGCCGATCCGATTCCCATGAAGCGTGGCACGATGCCCCACCACCACCTCGTCCTCAATCTCCATGTGGATGCCAAAATCGGTGTGGACGATAGTGCCATCCTGAAGGTTAACCCGTTTTCCCAACCGGATCGAACCAATATCACCCCGGATCACTACCAAAGGCCAAAGGTTTACCCCACCTGACATGAAGACCTCGCCTGTAATCAATGCCGATTCGGCGATAAAAGCATCGCCCACCCTTTTCATCCACACCTTGTTCATTTTGGGCCTTTCCCTTTGGTTACCACCGCTTAAGGATAGAGCAAAACCTTTTTCCTGGTCGCCTCAAACTCAATCAGATCGGGCTGAAAAAGCGAGAGGATAGAATCCAGAGGCAATTGTTTTCCGATCCCACCCAAGGCGGCTTTGTTGGCGATCAGTTTATCCATCTTCTGCCATTGCCAAATGTCTCCATGCACCTTTTTCAGGGCAAGGGCCAATCCGATCCCAAGTTCCAAAGGGTCCACCTGGGACCAATCCTGAACAATAATGTCCACTCCCTGGCAAGGTTTCCTGGCAAAAACACTCGAGGCGGGGGTTCGGGAAGTGGCCATAAACCGGATTCCTTTGATTTTCATCGCCTTTAACGATTCCATAACGGCAAAAGGTTCCATCCATGGCGCACCAATCCACTCAAACGGCCTTTCTGTACCCCGTCCCACAGACAAGTTGGTGAATTCAAGCATCCCTACCCCTGGATAAAAAAGAGCTGCTGGAAGAGTTCGCAAATTGGGAGATGGAGAAACCCACGCCAAACCAGTCTGGTCAAAATCCATCTCCCTCTCCCAGCCTTTCATGGCAATCACTTCAAGTTTGATTTCGGGAAAGGGTTTCCCTTTGCCATGTCGATCCATGGCATAGAGTTTGGCCAATTCACCAATTGTAAGGCCATGCCTCACGGGAATCCGGTGAAAGGCGACAAACGATTCCGCACCCGGATCAACAAGTGGTCCACCCATGCGAACGCCCCCTATTGGATTGGGACGATCAAGGACAATAACCGCCACCCTCGCCTCGGAGCAGGCTTCCATCAACAAGCCAAGGGTGCTGGAATAAGTATAAAAGCGACATCCCGCATCCTGAATGTCAAAAATAACCGCATCCAAACCTTGAAGCTGGTCTTTGGTCGGTTTGCGACGGACGCCATAGAGACTCGCTATTGGTAAATTCGTGGCAAGGTCAATGGAATCCCCAACCGCCTGATCCTGCTCTCCCCGAATACCATGTTCCGGAGAAAAGAGGGCTTTTACCGTTACCCCAGGTGCCCAATGGAGGATGTCAATGATCGACCGGCCATGGTTGTCCTTGCCCGTGTGGTTGGTAACGATTCCGATCTTTTTTCCTTTGAGCTTTGCGAAATTTTGTTCCTGCAAAACCATCAGACCCGTTTTTACTTTGGGTTCGGGTGGAGTGGGCATCACCATCTTTGCCGCAGCAGTTGTAACCAAACCCCGGAGCCTTTGAACATCCCCCTTGCCATTGGGGTGGACCCGATGGGAAAGAAAGATCACCGCCGCATCATGGACAGGATCGATCCAAAGGGCAGTTCCCGTGAATCCGGTGTGACCAAAACTGAGCCTTCTGGAAAACAACTCGCCCCGGTTGAACGAATAGGCGGTGTCCATGTCAAAGCCATAAGTGCGAAATCCTCCTGGCACTTCCCGGGCCATGGTCCATTCCCGCACGGTTTTTGCCGAAAGGATGCGCTCCTTGCCGAGGATTCCTTCAGCCAGCACCATCCGGGCAAAAAGCCCCAGATCCCTGGCGGTGGAGAACAAACCCGCATGACCCGCCACGCCACCTAACCGGAACGCCCGTGGATCGTGAACCTGGCCCTGCATCCACTTGCCGTTTCGCATTTCCGTGGGAGCCACGCGCGAAACCAATCCAGGATCTTTTACGCCAAAACCGGTCTCTTTCATGCCCAGTGGGCCAAAGATCGCCCCTTGGCAAAAATGATCCAGCGGCTTGCCCGACACCCTGGCCACAACTTCTCCCAAAACGATGTAGTTGACATCGCTATAGCGAAATGTGGCCCCCAAGGGGGAGATTAACCGGAGCTTGCAAATGTGGGAAAGCGACTCGGACCGGTCCCCCGCATATTCTGAAATCGGATTATCCGCTATTAATCCCGAGGTGTGCAAAAGCAAATGTTCCAGGGTCAATTGATCCTTGCCATTGGGAGCAAACTCTGGCCAATGCTTTACCACCTTGTCGGTCCATTGAAGCTTGCCTTGGTCGACAAGGACCGCAATCGCTGTTGAGGTGGCAATGGGTTTGGTAAGCGAAGCCAGGTCGAAAATCGTCTCGACCGTTTGGGGTTCGAGTAACGGTTCCACCGTCCGATGGCCCCACGCTTTTTCCAGCAGGACCTTTTCTCCCCGCTGCACACGGACCACCACCCCAGGAACCTTTTTCGAGGCTATGGCCTCACCCACAAGGCGATCAATCGTTTGTTCAGGATTCTCTGGCCAAAAAAAGGCAGGAAGGAGCAAACAGGACAATATCAGGAGATTTCCCATGGGTATCCGATTCCTTCAGGGCTAGCGATGGCTCTTGGCGGAACGAATCTCCAAAAGCTTGGCAGCCATGGCCTTGGCTCGTTCTGGTTGGGAGCCGATGAGGTTGGTGGTTTCTCCCAAATCCCGGGAAAGGTCAAAAAGCATTCCGGCCGGGTCCTGGCCCAATTCCGTATCCGTGCCTGGAGCTCGTTTGGGACCTTTTCCCGGTTCAATATATTTCCAGGTGCCCTGGCGCAAAGATAACCGGTTGGCATGTTCGACCAATAACTTCCGCCCTGTGGGATCATGGCCCAAAAACGCGGTTAACATATCGAGGCTGTCCGGGCCATCCCCCCTTGTCGTGGTTTGCTGCAAGAGTTTGGCGAAACTTGCCAAAAAATCGACCTGGCAAACCAATGCATCGGAAACAGCCGGTTTGACCTTTTCGGGCCAACGCAAAAGAAACGGGACTCTGGTGCCTCCCTCAAAGTTGGAATATTTCCCACCACGAAGGGGCCCGGCGGGTTTGTGATCGCCTAATTTGATCACCGCATCGTCATGGTAACCATCGTTTACCACCGGGCCATTGTCTGAAGTAAACAGCAGGATGGTGTTCCCGGCCAAACCCTGTTTATCCAGTGTTTTGAGGATTTCGCCAACGCAAAAATCGGCTTGCAGGATGCAGTCTCCCCGTGGACCCATGCCCGATTTGTTTGCAAAACGGGGATGGGGGACCCGGGGCACATGAATATCATGGAGCCCAAAATAGAGAAAAAATGGCTCCTTTTTGTGCTTCTCAATGAAACGAACCGCCTTTTGGGCCAGCGTGTCCGCCATCGTTTCATCCTCCCAAAGGGCAGCTTTGCCTCCAGACATCCAACCGATCCTGCTGATCCCTTTGATAATGGTCATATCGTGCCCATGATGCCAACGCATCTTCAATAAGTCGGGATTAGCCCTTCCCGTGGGTTCCTTGCCCACCTTTTCCTTGAAGCTGACCTCGATGGGGTCGTTGGCATCCAACCCTGCCACACGGCCGTTTTCCACATAAACACAGGGCACCCGATCCCCCGTGGCGGGAATAATGAACGATTCGCCAAAGCCTACTTCTGCCGGGCCAGGCCGAATGTTGCCGTTCCAATCAGGGCCCTCCGGGCCGCCCAGACCGAGGTGCCATTTCCCCACCACCCCGGTGGCATAGCCCGATTGCTGGAAAACCTTGGCAAGCGTATGGGTGGTCGGGGGAATAATCAAAGGCGCATTTCCGGGAAGGACCCCCGTGCCCGATTTTCGAAACGCGTATTCCCCGGTAAGCATCGAAAACCGGGACGGAGTACAGGTGCCCGAGGAACAGTGCCCATCGGTAAAGCGGATGCCCTCCCGGGCAATCCGGTCGATGTTGGGCGTCGACACCCTCTTGGCTCCATAGCACGAAACATCCCCATAGCCCAGGTCGTCGGCATAGATCAAAACGACATTGGGCTTCGGATCCGCCGCCAAAACATTACATAAACCCGATAGAAAAAGGGTCAATAGAGCCATTCGACGACACATGGTCACCCTCGTTTCCTGGTACCAGAACCCCTTATTTTGCCAGTTGTTGGGCGAAAAGCCAACGCATCATGGCCGGATCCGCATAGGCCCTGTTCCAGGCATCGTGGCCTACATCGGGATATTCCGTGTATTTCGGTTGGGCCCCCGCCTTTTTCATGGCCTCGATCATGTTCCGGGATCGTTCGGGTACGACCACCCCATCCTTGGCCCCATGAAACGCCCAAACAGGCACCTGGGCCGCTTTTTTTCCTTTGGACTCATCGCCCCCGCCGCACACAGGAACTGCCGCTGCAAACCGGTCAGGATGGCGACAGGTCAGGTCCCAAACTCCATAGCCGCCCATGGAAAGCCCGGTTACATAGATCCTTGACTTGTCGATAGGGAGCGTTTTCTCCAAAGAATCCAGCAGTTGGAGGAGAATGGCTTCTGGTTCGCTGGGCACTTTGGGCATCTCATGCGACCTGAGGGACCAATCCACCTCCACCCACTTTTTCCCCTCGGGGCACTGGGGTGCTATCAAAAAACAGGGAAAGGCCTTGCGGGAGGCGGGCTTGGCAAACTCTTTCACGCCATGGACAAGAGGCGTTTCATTGTCCGTTCCCCTTTCCCCGGCACCATGAAGGAAGATGACCAGCGGATAAAGGGTTCCTTTTTCCACCTTTGCCGGTCGCAATAGTCGATAAGGCAGAGTCATTCCCTTGGTTTGAAAGGATTCCCTGGTAAGCAATTGCCGCCAGTCCATGGGTTTTTCCCCTCCTTGTTTTGGACCTTCAGCAGTGTTCTGCAAAAGGCCTTGTAATGGTGTCTGGGTGATCAGCAGCAACACAAAGCCAACCATCGCATCTCTCCCCTGAATAAACTGGAATCTCCTACCCAAGGGGGTTGGTTTCCTACCTCCATTGGAATACAACCTTGGAGCCTAAATGCCATTAACCTGGTGCTTTAATCAGGTTGGCTGAGCCTTTCCCAAAGGAAGCAGGCCATCCGAAACTCCCAAGGCAACTAGTCCCCTTCGCACCAGGTTAATGGCCATCGTTTTTGGCCCCTTAGCCCAAGTTCCGCCGTTGGAGTGATTAATTACGATTTTTGGCTTATTTTGGGACCAGGACTGCGGTTTTACCCACGATTTGGGAGTATTTCGAGTTCCAAACGGCTCGTAGTCTGCCCAAGTCCCTTGCTATGGGTCGCAATTGTTCCAGTCCCTCCGCATCGGTTTGAACGGTTGAAAACCATTGGGAAGATGGAGGCCCAGTCTTGAACCAGACACCCAAAAAGGGGATTTGTATGCACGACTTTTTAAGGCGGATGTGACTTTTTCCCGTAACGAACCGGGTTATTATGGTCCTAAAGGCGTAACATGGGTTAATCTGGAGAGATCCCATGTTGCGCTGTTTATTGTTCGGAATTTTACTCATTTTAGGCGGGTCCCTGCGAGCGGATTATCCCTGGGACAGGTCTGCATTGAAAGCTGTTTCCGTAACCCCTACCTGGGGAAATACGGCAAACGGAGTCCAGGAGTTGTACTATCTAGGCGTTCCCAGTCTGGGCAAACCGACGAGAGCCTTTGCCTACTATGGCAAGCCCAAGGGCAATGGGCCCTTCCCCGCCATGGTTTTGGTTCATGGGGGTGGAGGCAAGGCCTTTGCCGATTGGGTGAAACATTGGACCAACCGGGGTTATTGTGCGATCGCCATGGACCTTTCCGGGAACTCCCCCACCGGCCGACTTGCCGATGGGGCTCCCGACCAATCCGACGATAACAAGTTCAAGGATTTTACTCCGGACAATCCTCGGGAAATGTGGAGTTACCATGCGGTAGCCGATGTGATTTTGGCGCACAATTTGATCCGTTCCTTCCCGGAGGTAGATCCATCACAAATCGGGGTCACCGGGATAAGTTGGGGCGGGTACCTTACCTGCATTGTGGCAGGAATAGACGATCGTTTTGCCGTGGCAGTGCCGGTCTATGGCTGTGGTTTTTTGCACAAGGACAGCGCCTGGAAGCAATCGCGTTTTGACAAGATGAGCCCGGATCAAAGCAGTCGGTGGATCCATGCCTTTGACCCTTCCCAACATGTCTCATCCACCAAATGCCCCATCCTGTTCCTCAATGGGACCAACGATTTTGCTTATCCCATGGGCAGCTATTTGCAAACCTTCGGGTTGGTGACCGCCCCCAAAACCCTATCCATGCGAGTGAGGCTCCCCCATGGGCATATTTGGACATTTGGCGAGGTCGATGCCTTTGTGGACGCTGCCCTCCATCGGGGTAAGCCCTTACCCAAATTGGGCGATTTGGTTTGGGACCATCCGACTGCTTCCACCACCGTAACCCAGGCGACAGGGCTTCGCTCTGCCCAACTTTGCTATGCCTTAGCCGAGGGCCCTTGGCAAAAGCGGGAATGGAAAACGGTCCCAGCCACGATTAAAGAGGGCCGTATTTCCGCCCTTTTACCCCCTGATCGGCCCTTGGCGTTTTTTCTGGGGGTAGTGGATGACCGGGGTCTTGAGGTAACGACCACACACAAGGTGTTGGAAAAATAACGGGTGGCGGATCACGAATCCCTTTTCAACTTTCGGCTTGAATCTGGCAATAGCCCAACCTGATTTCCCTGGCGTGTTTTAGCCGCCCACGCCGGGACATGGTACAATGAGGGGACTCCCCCCCATGACCTGCTCCTGAGTTCCTCTCCATGCAAGCGGCCTTGTTTCTAGCCATTGCGATAGGTTTCGCCCCACCCGACTTTGAACGGGATGTTGTGCCCATTTTGGCGGCAAAGTGTCTGGGTTGCCACAATAAGAACGAAAGCAGTGGCGACCTGAACCTGCAAAATAACGACTCCATGAAAGACCTTGTGCCCCAACCGGGTCCTGAAAAAGGAGAGCTTTTTCGCCGCATCCAAAATCAGGAAATGCCCCCCAAAGAGAAAGGGAAACCTCTCACCGAAAAAGAAAAACAGACCCTCTTGTCCTGGATACAAACCGGGGCATCATGGCCCATCGGACGAAAACTGGGGCTTTATGAAAAAACCACCCCAACCGTCGGTGGCCTGGATTGGTGGTCGCTTCAACGGCTCAATTCCCCGGTTGTACCTCATTTCCCAGGTGTTTCAAACCCAACGGATTCTTTTGTTCGCCAATCCTTGTCGGTCCAAAAGCTTTCCCCTGCCCCTGAGGCGGACAGGCGCACCCTTATCCGCAGGCTCTCCTATGACATTTTGGGACTTCCCCCCTCTTTTGAGGAGGTTAATCATTTTGTTGCGGATCCGGGACACGATGCTTACGATCGACTGGTTGACAAGTATTTGGCGGATCCCCGGTTTGGCGAACGCTGGGCGCGTCATTGGCTCGACCTGATCCGTTATGGCGATACCAACGGCTATGAACGGGATGGCGACAAGGCTTTTGCCTGGAAATATCGCGACTATGTGATTCGTTCCATCAATGCGGACAAACCGTATGACCGTTTCCTCATCGAACAAATGGCGGGCGACCAGCTTCCCGACCGGACCGAAGAAACGCTCATTGCCACGGGAATGCTCCGGGTGGGGACATGGGATGATGAACCCAATGACAAATTGGAATACAGCTATGACAGGCTGGAAGACATGGTTCATGTTTCAACGACGGCGTTTATGGCGATGTCGGTAAAATGTGCCCGCTGTCATGACCATAAATTCGATCCGATCACCCAGGAAGATTATCACAAGGTCGCGGCGGCATTTTGGCCAGGCGACCTTGTGGGCAACTCCCAAACCAAAGTGGGTGGATTTGATGTCCTTGCCTGGACCGATTTGCCGGGAAAACCCAAACCATTGCATTTGCTCAAAAAAGGGGATCCAAGGCGGCCCGGGCCCGAAGTATTTCCAGGGTTTGTGTCCATGATCCCCACATTGGATGCGACGATTCCCCCCAAAAAGGAAGTCCAGATGCGCCGGTTGGAACTGGCCAAAAAACTCGCCCATCCTGGCAACCCCCTGACCGCACGGGTCGCCGTCAATCGCATTTGGCAACAACACTTTGGCCAGGGAATTGTCCGCACCCCGGACAACTTTGGCTTCAAGGGAGCCCTTCCATCCCATCCCGAATTGCTCGATTTCCTCGCCCTGGAGTTTATCAAGGGGGGATGGCAAGCCAAACCGATTCACCGCATGATTCTTACCTCCGCCACCTATAAACAATCGTCGATCCATCCCGAAGAAGCCGCCTTTTCCAGGATCGATTCCCTCAACCGGTTTCTTTGGAAAGCCAACCGTCACCGGATTGATGCGGAGGCATTGAGGGATTCGTTGCTGGTGGTGGGATCCGGGCTGGATACCACCATGTTTGGTCCTGGGATCACGCCAACGATTACCAGCGAGGCTCTCGAGGGCCTGTCGAAAAAAGCGGGAGCATGGCAGCCTTCGCCCCTGGAGAAGCAACGCCGCCGAAGCATCTACATTCATGTGAGGAGGTCGCTGATCAATCCGTTGCTGGGCACTTTTGATTTTGCGGACACCTCAAGACCCTGTGCCCAACGGGATGTCACCTTGGTCGCCCCGCAAGCCCTGATGCTTTTGAACGATGGCTTTGTCCATGCCGAAAGCAAGGCCCTGGGAGTTCGGGTATCCAGAATGGGAACCGATGCAAAAACCCGGATTCAAGGGGCATGGCGGCTAGCCCTTGGCCGGGATCCCACCCCCCGGGAAGTATCCCTGGGCTCTGATTTTCTGGCCCGGATGGGTGATGAATTGGGCCTGGAAAAACTTTGCCATGTTCTGGTAAATACCAACGAATTTGCCTATGTGGACTAATTTGATATGAATATCCCCCATTTGTTTCCTTGTGGGCTCAACCGTCGGGAGGCCTTGTGGCAGATGGGTGGCGGGTTTACCGGCATTGCCCTTGCTGCCATCCTTGAGGAACAGGGTTTCTTTCGCAAACATCTGG
Organism: Planctomycetia bacterium; assembly: GCA_005808665.1. Taxonomy (GTDB): domain Bacteria; phylum Planctomycetota; class Planctomycetia; order Gemmatales; family Gemmataceae; genus SYLG01. The sequence continues at coordinate 9,615 of SYLG01000130.1, forward strand.
GTGCGGCGGAGCCGGCCATTCGGGCTTCCAGTCCCCATTTTGCCCCCAAGGCCCGGGCCGTGATCCACCTGATGATGAACGGTGCCCCCAGTCAGGTAGATACCTTCGACCCCAAGCCTTTGCTTGAAAAATATGCGGGCAAGCCCCTTCCCCAGGACAAAAAATATATCAACTCGGGTGGCCGCAAGGTTGGATTTTTGACCCCTGCGTTTCGCCCCTTTCGCCCGGGCGGGAAGAGTGGCATCCCCATCTCCGATTATTTTCCCCATGTACGATCTCACGCCGACAAATTGGCGGTCATCCGTTCCTGTCATACGGATAGCCACGCCCACGGTAGCGCCCTCGTTGCCATGAATACGGGTAGCGTTTTCATCGGCCGACCTTCGCTCGGCTCGTGGTGCGTCTATGGCATGGGGACAGCCTGCAAAAATCTCCCAGCCTATGTTGTCATGATGGACAAGCGGGGTGGGCCGATCAGTGGTCAGCCCAACTTTGGGTCTGGTTTTATGCCCGGGCAATTCCAGGGGACACTGTTTCGACCTGTTGGAACCCCCATCCTCAACCTCAAGGGGCCTGACAACCCTTTCATTCAGCGGACACAACTGGACCTTTTGGCGAAACTCAACGAAGACCATATGGCCCTTCGCCCTGGTGGTACGGATTTGGCAGCTCGGGCCCAAAGCTATGAATTGGCCTACCGGATGCAGACCGAAGCCCCCGAAGCCGTAGACTTTGCCACAGAATCGAAACAAACCTTGGAAATGTATGGCATTGGCCGGGAACCCACCAACGAGTTTGGCAGAAACTGCCTGATCGCCAGGCGCCTGGTCGAACGAGGGGTAAGGTTCATCCAACTCTACTCAGGCGGTGGCCACCTCGATGATACCTGGGATGCCCATGTCAGCATCGAAAAAAATCATGGCCAACATGCCAGGGAGGTGGATCAACCGATTGCAGCCCTCCTTTGGGATTTGGAACGGCAGGGACTTCTGGAAAGCACTCTGGTTGTTTGGGGCGGTGAGTTTGGCCGTATGCCCTTTAGCGAGGGACCGGGTGAGCCTGGCCGAAACCACAACCCGTATGGCTTTTCCTCATGGTTTGCCGGGGCTGGGATCAAGGGGGGAACCACATACGGGGCCACGGATGATTTCGGTTTTGAGGCCATCGAGAATAAAGCCCATGTCCACGACCTCCATGCCACCATCCTCCACCTTTTGGGATTTGACCATGAACGGTTGACCTATTTTCATCAGGGGAGGGATGAACGGTTGACGGATGTCTACGGCCATGTCCTCCGGGGGATTTTGAATTAGTCGAAACTTGCCGGTTGGTTTTTCCTTTTGTGGTTTTCCTTCCAAAACAAGATTTGCGTTTGCTCCCATTTGTTTCCAGCTGTGAAGATGTCTCCGCCAATTGCGGAAAGAGAAAGCAAAAGTTTTAAGGCAGTGGAAATGACGGTCGTAGGGGCTGGAATGATTGCGGAGTCTGGAAAACTTTCGTAAAGGGGTTTAATGCCTCCTTTCATATTTCCCAAATCTCCCATTTTTGGTCGAATGGGGGAGGTTCTCCCTTCCATCCTTTTTGACCGGATGATTGATCCATGAATAACATACGCCTTGGTTTTGGTGTTCGCATCCTCATCCTGGGGCTCCTTTTCCTGTTGGGACTTGGTGCAACCAACCTGATGTGGATCTCGATGATGGGAACCATTCAGGTCAACGGCCCGCTTTACAAGCAGATCGTCCAAGGCAAGGATCTGGTGGCGGATTACCTGCCTCCACCGCTTTATGTGGTTGAAGCCTACCTGGTGGCTTTGCGGCTTGGTGAGGAAACCGGATCAAAAAGGGAAGAGCATCTGCAAAAATTCCGCGCTTTGCGCCAGGAGTTTGAAACCCGTTACCAGTTTTGGCAAAAGGATTTGAGCCCAGGCGATATGCGTGACAAACTCATCAAGGAAACCTATACCCTGGGACTGGATTTCTTCAGGATCGTGGAGAAGGATTTGGTTACTGGTACCGCCAAAAAATTGCCCCCCGACGCCATTATCGCCTATGAAAAACACCGGGAAGCCGTCGATGAATTGGTCAAACAGGCCAATGCCCGGGTGTTGGTGGATGAGGCAACCGCAAGGTCCACAGCATCGTGGTGGTCAACGGTCCAACTCATGTTCAACCTTTCCTTGTTGGTTGTGCTCGCCGCGATCGCTTGGTACATTGCCCAAGGGATCCAAAAGGTCGTCAAATCGTCGAGCGAGCTGGTCGGTCAGGTAAAGATGTCCGCGATTCGGATCAATGCCACCACCGCCCAAATCGCTTCGGCTGCCGCCGAGCAGGACGCAACGGTCCAGACATTCAATTCAAGCTTTAATGAGATCGCCGCGGCAGTAAAGCAAATTTCGGCGACCAGCAAGGAATTGGCCCGAACCATCGAGGCGGTCGGCCATCAAGGACGCGAAACCGCCCGCCTTGCGGGAGATGGTCGGGAAAACCTTGGTTCGATGGAAGCCTCGATGGCCTCCCTTTCCGAAGCCACAGGATCCATCTCCACCAAACTGGGTACCATTCGGGAAAAGGCAGGAGCGATCAATGTGGTCGTAACCACCATCACCAAGGTTGCTGACCAAACCAACCTCCTTTCCATCAATGCCGCCATCGAGGCCGAAAAAGCCGGTGAGGCAGGCCGCGGCTTTCTTGTCGTCGCACGCGAAATTCGCCGGTTGGCAGACCAAACCGCAGTCGCCACCCTGGACATTGAACAAATGGTCCGCCATATGCAACAGGCCGTCAGTTCGGGTGTCATGGAAATGGACAAATTCAGTGAACAGGTGCGTGGTGGAATGAAGCAGGTGAGCACCATTAGCCAGCAACTGGGACAGATTATGGTTCAAGTCCAGGGCCAGGAGGGTCAATTCAAGCAGGTGGAAGAGGGGGTCACCCAACAGGCCGAAGGAGCCCAACAAATCGACACGGCGATCAGCCAACTCGGTACGGGAATGCGCCAGGTTTCCACGACATCCAATGAGTTTTCTGGTGCGGCTACCCACCTTCATGATTCCATCCAGGGAATGCAGGACCAAGTGGCATTGGTCAATTTGGGAGCCTAATAAGTGCTTGAAACCATCCTTGGCAAAAAAGGTTCGATCGGTCGTAGCCTCACCTTGCTTACGGGCATAACCCTTGGCGGCCTGTTGGTCGTAAGTGTGGTTTGGTGGGCGATGCTCCGAACGGTGCAAATCAACGGCCCCCTTTACAAGAAAATCGTAACCGGCAAGGACCTTGTCGCGGATTTCCTTCCTCCACCCCTTTATGCGGTGGAAGCATACCTGATCGCCATGAGGATCATCGACGAACAATCCACTTCTTCCACAAGGGCACCCCTCAAAGCCAGCTACCTCAAGCTCCGCCAGGAATTCAGGGAGCGGTGGGATTTTTGGCGAAAGGGTGAACAGGCCGCCTTGGGAAGGGAAATAACCTTCGTGGATGCGGTTCGCACCGGCGAGGATTTCCTGGCCATTCTCGACAATGAAATCCTCCAGACAAATGTCAACAAAATGTCCACCCTTGCCTCCCAGGCTTTTGAAAAACACAAGGCTGCGGTGGAAGAGCTCATCAAAAAAACCAATGACGCCATTACCGAAGATGAAACGATCGCCAAAGAGACCGTCTGGTTGTGGTCGGTGGGACTAATCACCTTTACCATTACCCTCATTGGGGCCCTTTCCTTGATGGCAATCCGGATTGCCAAAGGCATCCTTTCTCCCACCAATCGCCTGGTAAAGCACATGGTGGACCTGGAAACCAAGGCCGATCTAACCATTCGATTGGGCGAAGGGACCAAAGGCGAGATAGGAATAATTGGGGACATCCTGGACCGGGTCATCAGCCGATTCCAGGAAATTCTTGGGATGGTCAAGCTATCCACCAATACCCTTGGAGGCACAGCGGCAGAAATTGCCTCCGCTGCGGGAGAACAAAACGCAACCGTGCAGACCTTCAATGCCAGTTTTAACGAGATTGCTGCAGCCGTCCGGCAAATCAGCGGAACCAGCCGAAGCCTTGCCCAAACCATCGAAGAAGTGGGAAACAAAGGTCGGGAGACTTCCCAACTGGCAGTCGATGGTCGGGAAAATCTTGGTTCGATGGAGGCTTCCATGGCCTCCCTTTCCGAAGCCACAGGATCCATCTCCACCAAGCTGGGTACCATTCGGGAAAAGGCAGGGGCGATTAATGTGGTCGTTACCACCATCACGAAGGTTGCCGACCAAACCAACCTCCTTTCCATCAATGCCGCCATCGAGGCTGAAAAAGCTGGGGAGGCAGGTCGCGGCTTTCTTGTCGTCGCCCGCGAAATTCGCCGGTTGGCCGACCAAACCGCCGTCGCCACCCTGGACATTGAACAAATGGTCCGTCATATGCAACAGGCCGTTAACACCGGTGTCATGGAAATGGACAAGTTTAGCGATCAGGTTCGAAGTGGCATGAAACAAGTCAATAGCATTAGCCACAAACTGGCAAGGATCATGGAACAGGTCCAAGGTCAGGATACGCAGTTCCGCCAGGTGGAACTGGGGGTGACCCATCAGGCCGAAGGGGCCCAACAAATCGACACGGCCATTGCCCATTTGGGTGGTGGTGTTCAGCAGGTAACGACCACATCCAAAGAGTTTCAGTTGGCCTCAGCCAACCTCAAGGATTCGGTTTTTTCCCTGCAAGAACAAATGTCAATATTCCGGACAACACGCTAATTGAAAATGGCCTCTCTCAGGTGAATCATGCTAGCCCTCATGTGCCAGGTAGGCGGACAACGATGTGCGGTGGATTGCGCCATGGTGGTGGAAGTAATCCCCCGGGTCAAGTTGGAAGAGCTGCCCGGCTCCCATTTCCAAATTGCCGGAATCGCTCGACATCGGGGCGAATCCATTCCTGTGGTGGACCTTGGCCGCCTTCTTGCCAATCAGGGATGTGCCGACCAATGGAGCAACCGGATCATCGTCGTGGAGAAGTTGAAAAACGAAAAGATCAGCCGATTCGGTTTAATGGTGGAACACCTGGAACCTGTGGATTTCCCCGAGGGACCAACCCAAGCCAATGAAGCCAAAGGGCTCGGCAACTGGGGCCAGATTTGCCAGGATGCTTCCGGGATTTATCAGGTCCTGGATCTGGATGTTATCCACGAGCGTGCCTTCACAAGCGGCCCTACCCAGGGTTCATTATTTCCAACCCAGGCATCCTTGTCCGGTACTTCTACCAAGGGTCTTCGAGGCGCCGATGACCGTTGAGCCACGCCCTTTTTCACCTGAAACCGGTTCAAAGCATAATACCGATGCCAAAACTTCCCACGATTCCATTGAAGCATCCAAACCCCTTTGGGATTCCTTTAAAAAAATCCTGAGCGACCATAGCGGCCTCAAAGCCGAACTTGTCCATGATCAGGTCCTAACTACTGCCCTCAAAAACCTTGCCAGGAAACTTGGCCCGGAACCCGTTTTGTGGCTCAAATCCCTGGAAACCGACCCCCTCCTCCGTACCTGTTTTTGCGAACATTTCACTGTGGGGGAAACCTGGTTCTTCCGTGACTGGACCCCGTATGCCTGTCTGAAACAATTCGCCGAGTCTTTCCAGGCCCGTTCCCCCGGAAGGCCTCTTCGCATCCTTAGCATCCCATGCTCCACTGGCGAGGAGCCTTGGTCCATGGCGATGCTTTTTGCCTGGCTAGGCTGGACTCCAAACCAGGTTGGTATTGATGCGGTAGACCTGAACCGAACCTCCCTGATCACCCTGGAAAAGAGAATCTATCGGCCCTATTCCCGGCGGGAAACCAATCCTGAGGCAAACCGAATCCTTGACCGGTTTACCAGAACCCTGTCGGACAGATTTGAAATTGACCCATCCCTTGTGGAATATGTTCGCACCCACCAAGGCAACATCCTCGATCCTAGCCTGAACCCGGGTGGATTTGGCTTTCATTATGATGTCATCTTTTCGCGAAACCTGTTTATCTATCTGAACAGCCAAGCCAGGCCCATTGCCCTTGGCCATTTGCTTAGGCTCCTGGATCCTGAAGGAATCCTGTACCTTGGTCATACCGAGGGTGCCGTAATTGACCCGGCCTTGTTAATTCAATGGAACCCGGAATTCAGTTTTGCCTTCACCCCTAGAAAAGCCAACACTCCGCCCAAACTTGAGCCGATTCAGAAAAATCACCCAAGTCCGATTCGAACATTCGCCGCCCCCCATCCGGCACCCAAAGAAACCCAGCTGGTAGCCAATCCCATAAGGAAGCCTCTCCTTCCCAAGGAGGTACCCCGGCCCAAACAAAACCCCATCGACGAGGCCCGGGATGCTGCCGATGCGGGTAAACTTGACTTGGCCAGTCAACTCTATGCCGACTTGTTGAAAACGCATCCCCTTTCGGCAGACCTTTGGCGCATGGCCGCCATGGTGGAACAGGCCGGGGGCAAACACGAAAATGCACTCCGAATGTTTGATAGGGTCCTTTATTTGGACCCAAAAGATACACAATCCCTTCGGATGGCGTCCCTTATTCGCCGCCAACGGGGTGAAATTGCCAAAGCCTTGCAATTGGAAAGGCGTCTCGCCGTCCTTGATCAAGGCTCCAAAGGGGAAGAAAACAAATGATCCATTCCACCATAAAAGAATCCGTTTCTTTGCCTATGACCGCCCTTGATGAGTCAGGCGTATTTTGCTGGAACCGTATTGGAGTCCAAGGGGATCGGAGTTGTGGACGACTGGTGGAGGTTGTCCATTGCCACAATTGCCCCATTTTTTCCGATGCCGGTCGCATGCTCTTTGACAGGGCCCCTCCCGAAGAAGTTCTCGTCGAACGGACCTCCCAAACAGCCATTCGTGCCGATCGGAGCATGGAACAGCTTAGCTCCGGTCTTTTGTTTAGGCTGGGTGAGGAATGGTTGGTCATAGACGCCATGTCAACCATCGAGGTGGCTGAACTTCGCCCGATTCGGCGCATTCCCAGGCGAACCGATTCCATCTTTCTTGGGATGGTAAACATCCGGGGTGAGTTGCGCCTTGCCTTTGACCTGCACCAATTGCTTGGCATTGCCCCTATTCAGGGAACAGATCGGCAAGCGGGCCGGTTTGTGGTCATTCGACTGGACCGGCAGACCTGGGTCTTTCCAACCGATGAGGTTGCCGCCATCATCCGTTACCGACATTCACAGGAGACCGCGGTACCCTCAACCCTTGAGCGGTGGAAATCCGCCCTGGTAAGATCGGTCATCGAATGGGAAAAGAAAAAGGCAGGCCGGATAGACTCAATTGAGTTGCTGGCCCGACTTAACAAACACATGGGATAAATAGCGGCGGATACGATTTGGGAGTCACTTCCCACCGATCGGATCCATTTCAACGGGGAATGCTCATCATGTCAGACATACTTTTGGAACTTTTCAAGGAAGAAGCCAAAATCAACCTGACCGTTTTGGAAAACGGGTTGATCGAAGGGGAGCAAAACGGGCTTGAAACGAGGGACATTGAGCCGCTCATGCGTGCGGCCCATTCGCTCAAGGGGGCAGCCAGGGTGATCGGGCTTTCCCCCTTTGTCGAGGTAGCCCATGTGTGTGAAGACCTTCTTGTAGCCGCCCAGAATGGTCAAACCGAACTGGTTTCCGCCGACTACGACCTCCTTATGGAGGCCGCAGGACATTTGAAGTCCATGGCCGAACAGGCGGGAAGTACCTTTGAGGGCTGGTTTGCCGAAAACCGCATCCCCATCGACCTGATTCATGAAAACCTTTTGCGTCGAACCAAAGGTGAGCCCACGAAAGTTGCCCCAAAAGAACCAAAAACAAAAGAAGAAATATCGCCTCCAGCAAGGGTAATGGATAGTAACCCCATCTCCGAAGAAGATTCCCAGGCAAAAGCGATTGCCTTGCAACTGGAATGGCTCCAGGCAATGGACCCAGCCAACGATCCCATGGTGGACTTGATGAAAGCGGAGGTTGCCACCCATTCGCAAAACCTCCAAGCCAGGATATTAAACGCCAAACCGGATGCCAAACTAATGGCCAATCTGGAAGGGATTGCCCAGGAGGTCCGTGGGGTAGCCTTATTGGTTGGGGTAAAACCGATCGCCACCCTCGCCTTGGAATTGGCGAATGTTTTCCAGAGTTTGACCAAGCAACCCGAGAAACTTGCCGAGGGCCGCGATTGGTTGGAACAGGCCGCCCAACTTGTTTGTGAAACCTCCGGGGCATTTGGGCCTGGCTTTTCGGAGTGGGCCAAATCCGTTGCCTCCCGGGCGGGCAGCATACTGGGAAATATTCCCCCATTTGCTCGCCGCCAAACCGCACCCATAGCCCAGCCGGTGGCCCAAACCCAGGCAGAACCTATAACCATGCCACCCCCTTCCAAAGCGGAAAAATCGGCCAAGGAAGCCACCAAAGAAACCAAAACCCACGAAAAATTTACCGAAACGGCGGAACGCATTGTTCGGGTCAATGCCCTGGCCCTCGAACGGCTAATGGGGCTTGCGGGCGAATCCTTGCTTGAGGCAAGGTGGCTTCAGGCGTTTGCCCAAAGCCTGCTTCGGCTCAAACGGCAACAATCCATCCTTCGGGACGAAGTGGATGATATCCTTGGTTTATTTGGGCAGGATCATGTCGATCTCGATCGTCTGCGTGAATCCCTCCAGGGTTTCAGGCAACATTTGTCCAGTTCGGGAGATACCCTTGCCGAACGGATGGGGGCCTTTGAAGAACATGCCAGGCAATCGGATGACCTCAACAGCCGGTTGTATCGTGAGGTGATTTTGAGCCGCATGACCCCGTTTCGAAATGGGGTCCAGGCATTCCCCAAAATGGTTCGCGATATGAGCAAACAATTGGGAAAGCAGGCCAAGATCGAAATTCGGGGGCTTGATACCGAAGTGGACCGTGACATTTTGGACAAACTGGATGCGCCCTTGACGCATATGATCCGGAATTCGCTCGATCATGGTTTGGAATCTCCCGAGGAACGCGAAAATTTGGGTAAAAACCCCATTGGAAACCTCATCCTTGAAGCCAAGCACACCGCAGGGATGTTGGTAATTACCCTTTCTGATGATGGTCGGGGGGTGGATCCCGAAAAGATTCGCAAAAAAGTGCTTGAACGGAAACTGGCCTCGGCCGATATGGTGGGGAGGCTTTCCGAGGCGGAGCTGCTTGAGTTCCTGTTCCTGCCGGGTTTTAGCACCGCAGGCAAGGTCACCGAAATCTCGGGCAGAGGAGTTGGTCTCGATGTGGTTCACAGCACCATCACAAGCGTGGGTGGCAGCGTTCGCTTGACCAGCGTTATTGGCAAAGGAATCACCTTTCATATGCAATTGCCGCTAACGCTGTCCGTGATCCGGGCAGTATTGGCTCGCATTAGTGGTGACCCCTATGCGTTTCCCCATCATCGCATCGATGGCCTTATGCGCGTTCCCCAATCGGAATTACGGTCCTTGCAAGATAGGCAATTTTTCGTGGTGGATGGGCGCAATGTTGGCCTGGTGATGGCGAGGCAGATCCTGCAGGTAGATGGGGAACCCATGGTTCAGGAGGAGCTGCCTGTGATCCTTTTCTCAAGCCACGGTCAGTCCTACGCCCTTTTGGTGGACGAATTTGTGGGCGAGCAGGACCTTGCCGTTCGGCCCATCGACGCACGGCTGGGAAAGGTGCCCTATGTCCATGCCTCGGCGATCCTCGATGATGGGTCCCCTGTCCTCATCCTCGATGTGGATGATCTCAGGCGCGGAATTGACAGAATGCTTGATGAGGGAAGGCTAAGGCGAACAGACGCCAATACCTCCAAATCGCTTCGTAAAAAGCGCAAAAAAGTCCTCGTCACGGATGATTCGATCACTGTCCGGGAGGTCCAAAGGCAGCTCTTGGCGGGCAAGGGGTACGATGTTCAAACGGCGGTGGATGGCATGGATGGATTGAATGTGGCCAAGGAGGAATCTTTTGACCTCATTATTACCGACATTGACATGCCCCGAATGAACGGTATCGAGTTGGTCACAAAAATCCGTGCCGATGCTTCTTTGAGGGAAACCCCCGTGGTCGTAGTTAGCTATAAAGACAGGGAGGAAGATCGCCTTCGCGGTTTGGAAGCAGGGGCAAACTACTATCTGACCAAAAGTAGTTTCCAGGACGATACCCTGCTCCAGGTGGTTCACGAGTTGATTGGAGAACCCTATTCGTGAGAGTTGCCATTGTCAACGACCTGCGCATTGCCACCGAAGCCTTGAGGTCGGTCCTCCAGGCAGGGAGGCATCAAGTCGCTTGGACGGCGGTTGATGGAAAAGAGTCGGTGGTTAAAGCCAAAGCCGATCCACCCGAATTGATCCTCATGGACCTGGTAATGCCGATCATGGATGGTGCCGAGGCCACCCGTCAAATCCGCCTGGGTGCCAAAATTCCCATTCTGGTTGTCACTTCGTCGGTTGCTGCCAATTTCGACTTGGCAACCAAGGCCATGAGCCATGGTGCCCTCGATGTTGTCCTTTTGCCAACCATTAAGGACGATCCGGCCAAAGACGGTTCATCCCTGCTTAATCGGCTGAAAAATATCCAAAACATCAACATCCAAACCGAAAAAATCTCCTCCGCCATGATGGCAAAGCTGCCCCTGCCTGGCGGGGAAACCTTGTCCCAAAACCCAATCCAACTGGTAGTGATCGGGGGTTCAACCGGGGGGCCAGCCGCCTTTGAGAAAATTGTCCTCGGGCTGGGTGCCAAAAGTGATGCCGCTTTTATTATCCTCCAGCACATTGGGGGGGAGTTTTGTGAATCCTTTGCCAAGTGGCTCAGCAGACCAGGGTGCTTACCCCTTGCCATCGCCAATCCCGGCGACAAACCCACCCCAGGCAAAATCCTCCTCGCCAACAGCAACCGCCACCTCATCATGAAACGCGATGGGTCCCTCGATTACTCCCTTGAGCCAACAAACATTCCCTTTTTACCCTCGGTGGATGTTTTCATGGAAAGTTGTGCTTTGAACTGGAAAGGCCGTGGAATCGCCGGCATCCTCACCGGGATCGGTAGGGATGGGGCCAAGGGATTGCTGGCCCTTCAACAAAAGGGGTGGATCACCTTTGCCCAGGACGAAGCAACCTCGGTCGTCCATGGCATGCCCAAGGCCGCTGCCGATTTGGGAGCAGCCAAATACATTCTGCCCATTGGCCATGTAACGGATTTCATTCAAAGGCAACTTTCCAAAGCGGTGACCAAATGAGCCATCCAACCCCTGTTTCAAATGAATTGTCCAATGGGATCCGGGTACTCCTTGTGGACGACCAGGAAATCATTGGTAAAGCCGTGGAATTGATGCTCAAGGGAGAGGCTGGCCTTGAGTTTTTCCATGTGACCAACCCTGTCGAGGCGATTCCGGCCGCCATCAAATTCAAGCCGACCATCATCCTCCAGGACCTGGTCATGCCCGAGGTCGATGGCCTTACCCTTGTCAAATTTTTCAGGGCCCACCCGGCCACCAGGGAAGTACCCATCGTGGTCCTTTCCTCCAAGGAGGAGCCCATCACCAAGGCAAAAGCATTCGAGGTGGGTGCCAACGACTACCTTGTCAAGCTGCCCGACCGGCTCGAATTATTGGCCCGGGTTCGCTACCACTCTTCCGGTTACCGCCACCTCCTTGAAAGAAATGAAGCTTACAAACAAATCGAAGCATCGCGCAAAACCATGGCGCATCAGATTCAGTCCGCCCTCAAATATGTCCAATCCCTTTTGCCCCAACCCATGGACACACCTGTTCGGGCCCGGTGGAATTATCTCCCTTGCACCTCGCTGGGAGGTGACACCTTCAACTATTACATGCTCGATGAAGACAACATGGCGATCTTTCTCCTTGATGTCACAGGCCACGGACTGGATTCGGCATTTTTGTCGGTTTCGGTGATGAATGTTCTGCGTTCAAGGGCACTGGATGCCGATTTTCTGGATCCCGCTTCGGTGACAGATGGGCTCAACAAAGCGTTCCCCATGGAGAACTATGGGGGAAAAAGCTTTACGATCTGGTACGGGGTTTATTCGTTTTCCAAAAAGGAAATTGCCTGGTCAGGGGGCGGGCATCCCCCCGCCCTGCTCATGTGTCCCGGTAAGGAAATCGAGCTTCTGGAATCCGATGGTCCGATCATAGGCATTATGCCTTGGGAAGATTTTGTAACCTCCAGGCGCAAGGTAACCCCGGGCAGTCGCCTCTTTGTCTATTCGGATGGCTGCCACGAAATCCACCTGGCAGATGGGCGTGAGTGGACCTTTGCGGAGTTTCTGGATGTAGTAAAGCAAAACAGGGATCTTGAAAGTGGCGAATCCCTGACCCGTTTGCTGGCAACCTGCCGGTCCCTTGCTGGAACTGATGTCCTTGATGACGATTTTACCGCCACAATTCTGGACTTCCCCAGATAAACCCCCAGGCGGTTTGACAAGGCTTGGTTGGGCAAATTTTTTCGTCCTTTTTTATCTTGGAATTGGGTGTGGCCACTTCCGGCCACACCATGTAAACCATTTTTCATGAGGCTCAGGCACCCGCCGGGGCCGCTCCTTACACATCACCAGGATTTACTGCCATGCCAAGCTTTGCTTGGGCCAAGCGGGTTGCCGCCGCCACTGTCGTCCTTTTTTCCTCTGCCTCCATGCAAGCAGAAGAAGGTTTTGTCCAACTTTTCAATGGCAAGGATCTCACAGGATGGAAAACCCATCCCGATGACAAAGCCAAGTGGGAGGTCAAGGATGGCCATATCGTCGGCTCCGGTCCCGTCGGGCACCTCTATTCTGAACGCGGCGATTACACCGACTTTGTCTACAGGCTAACCGGATCCATTTCCGACAAGGGTAACTCGGGTCAATATTTCCGGTCCGTTTTCAAACCCGGTTTCCCCCTGCCTAGCTACGAAGCCCAAATCAACAGTACCGGGTCTGACAAGGTAAAGACGGGAAGCCTGTACAACATCGTCAAGGTCTTCGATATTCTGGTTCCACCCGACACGGAATTCACCCAGGAAGTCACCGCCATCGGCAACCACATTGTGATCAAGGTGAACGGCAAAACCACCGTGGATACCAAAATCGAAGATCCAAAGAAGCTCATTCTCAAGGGATACTTTGCCATCCAACAGCACGACCCGGGTTCCAAGGTCAAGATTCGCAAAGTCGAAGTCAAGGAACTGAAGTAGTATCCAGGAGGGATTGCACGAGGGTGCGGGGGCCCCAGGAGGGGGCACCGTACCCTCGTTGTATTTGGTCGTCCCGGAAAAACCTTCCCAACCGAATTGGGAAGGGATTCTGGAGTTCTGCTTAGCCGTTGCCTTGGAGCAGCTCCTCCTGAGGATGAAAACAGAAGGCAGGCTAAAGCCACAATAAAAAGAGGCGATCTTTCCCCACCCGGGCTTCTTGCCCAATCCGGATTCCCTTAGCTTGGTGTCTGGAAAATGTGGACCGCTTTCAAGGAATGGATTATCTTTTCGTGGCTGTTGGTTCGGTTATTGGGGACCACTATTCTTTTGTTGGCCAACAACGATTGTCTTCTTCAGCATAATCTCAAGTTTTTCCGTACCCAAGCGGGACCGCCACTGCGAGATCGCCATGGAATCAATGGGCGATTTGTGTTGCATGGTCTCAAAACCACAAAACCGTTGCCAGTAGGGGTTCTCCACCCATTGGGCGATAAGTTCCCCATCACTGAGCTTGAATGCGGATTTGAGATAGAGAAGGCCAAACACAACCCGGACATCGGCTTCAGGTTGTCCATTGGCATGGCAAAAGGAAGGTTCCATTTCCTTGCGGATTCCTTCCCAATCCAATTCTTGGGCTAACCGGAGTAGGGGATGATTCAGGTTGATCACCTTTTCAAGCGAAACAACAAGGTGATCCGGGCTTGCATCCGTGGGTTTGGGAGTCATTTATTGCCAACTTTCCGCAAATTCAAAGGACTGGAAGGGTTTTTCAGGGACGAATAATGAATTAGTCTTCAATCCCATAATTGTAAATTGCATCAATGTTTTTCTCAATGCAATCCAACTGATTGCCTAGATCGCATTGCTGAAGGATCTCCTTCCTTTCTTTTGCACCACCCAAATCTAATCCTATCCAAACAGATGATTAGTCGCCGCTGAAAAACCGTCCAAAGAATTTTTGCTTGTGAGGGAGTCATGCCGTCCTGATTTGGCCTTGGAATAGGGCCCTGAAAATCCAAATGTGTCGCTCCACGGTATGGCCTCCCCCTCTGTAGTTGAAAAACAGCAGGCAGGCCAAAGCCCGCAACAACTTGTTGAAGTTGTAACCAATGGCACTCATCAGGGCATTCACCCTGTCTCCTGATTCTCCCCTCAAAAAGGTCCTTTCCATCCGGTGATCGCTTTTGAGGTGCCCTAGGGTTGGTTCGATCGCACTGCGACTTTTAAGCACCTTCCGGAATAACCTGGTAGCCATTTTCGGATTCCGTCCCACGATAGGAACCAACCCAAGTCCCAAGTACCGGCGAACATTTGCAAATTCCATGGTTAAAATGGTTTAAGTTGGCGGCAATATCAAGGACCCTGGTCGGGACTACGGGCCGTTTTGAACTCGACATACTCCCAATTCCCGGGAAAAACACCGATCCGGGTTCCAAAAATGGCCAAAAAATCGTAAAAAACCACTCCAAATGCTTAACCTGGGCTAAATTGCAGGTGCCGGAATTTTCAGGGAGGATAAACTACCCTTGGTCCCCTGAAAAGCCACCATGAACTCCCCTTTGCCCTTGGAGGTGGATCCACTAAATCAGTAACTTGGGCTGAGATTGGTTTCGGCCAAAAGGTTACCCCTTCACCAAGTCGGTTTCCGATTTTTTCCCCTACTGGACCCGCCATGCACCGTTATCAGGTTCTTGTCCCCGACTACCTCACCGATGTGGAATGGGAGAAATCGCTCCTTGGGGACATTGCCGACATTATTCCCCTTGCCTTGACCCGGAATGAAGAGTTTGTTCCTCATGCCCACAAGGCGGATGCCCTTTTACTTTACCATGACATTGGCATTGGCCAAGCTGCGATTGCCAGGATGGATCGTTGTCGCGGGATCGTCCGTTGTGGAGTTGGTTTTAACAATGTGGACCTGGCGGCAGCAGGGGAACGGGGCATTCTGGTCTGTAATGTGCCCGATTATGGAACCGAAGATGTTGCCGACCATGCGATCATGATGCTACTGGCCCTACCCCGGAAACTTGTGGACAATCACAATGTCATCGTGAGTGGGGGATGGGAGCCTGGACTTATTTTTGGTGCCCCGCGCATGCGAGGCAGGACGCTTGGAATTATCGGTTGTGGGCGGATCGGAACCGCCACGGCCTTGCGTGCCAAGCCCATGGGTCTTGACATACTCTTTTTTGACCCATTTGCCCGCCCCGGAACGGACAAGGCGTTGGGTTTGACCCAGACGCACTCGCTGGATGAGCTTTTGGCAAAATCAGACTTTGTTACTCTACATTGTCCGTTGACAGCGAAAACCCGCCACATCCTGAATGCAAAGACCCTGGCCAAAATGAAACCTACCGCCTATCTGGTGAACACCGCCCGTGGCCCCTGCGTGGACAACGATGCGTTGGTCGAGGCACTTGACCAAAACCACCTTGCCGGGGCTGCCCTTGATGTGACGGATCCCGAACCACCGGTGTCCGTGCGCCTAAGGACCCACCCGAAGATTTTGCTTACCCCCCATGTGGCTTACTATTCCGACAAGGGGTTTCTTGAAATGCGGACCAAGGGGGCGGAAGAGGCAAGGCGCCTCCTTTTGGGGGAACCGGTGCGCAATTTGGTCAACCGGGCTCACCTCAAGGAACCCCGGTGTGCCTTACCGGAACTTTTGGCGGAGTAGGAACTGTCCTCAATAGGAGCCAATTTTGGGGACAGCCCGCAAATTATAGATCCCGCTTTTGGGACCTTGGGTTGTGGCGGAAAATAATTCAGGGTAATCGGCGTGGCCCAAGGCAAACGGAATGGTTTCGGCCAAGCGATGGATTTGCCTCAATCAGGCACAACAGGAATCGCCCCGAAAAGCTTTGAGTAACCTAAGACCGACGGTGGTTCCTAACCCGTTTACCACCAAAACGCTTGGGCCAAACCAAGGGGGATGGGGAATCATCATGAGAACGATTAACCCAAACAGGCAAAGAGTGGCCCCGGCAAGGATGGAGGCTATCCGCCCTCCGATGAGTCCGCCCACAACCGATCCGGCGAAGGCCCCAAGGCCATAACCCAAAAGCACAAACAAAAACGCGCCAAGTGGCATGTTAGCGATCAAATCTGCAAGAACTTCTAGGTCGTTGAAATCAATTCCCGCTGTGGTTGGGTAAATAGTATGCCCGACTTTTTCGCTTATTGCCACCATGATCGAGCCAGCAACAACCCCTGCTATCGTTCCAAGGATGGTTCGGAAAAGGGGATTCATGTTCCGTTTCATGCGGTGCTTCTCCTTTGGATAGGCCAGAAGTTAGGATAACAGGTCCCGTTTCCCTTGCCATGGAACATGCATTTCGGGGAAAATGGTTTCCTCCGTGATAGCAACCTGGGAAAAAAGAAATGACCAAAAATGGGTCGTGCGAGCCAACCCCCTATGTTCCCAAAAAGGCCAGACTATTGCCCAAGGTCTTGTTGGGCCTGGGATCTGTTTTGGGTTGCCTTGGACTCATTGAGTTGGGGGTCCGGTGGTTTTTGGGAGACAAGGTGGAATGGGAAACGAGGCCTTTCGAACCCTTTTTTGTGTCGGGCGATTTCTATGGTGCCATGAGCCTGGAAAAGCTGGCCAGGACCCGGGAGGGGCCAAGGGCTTTTGGTTACAAAAATGCCGGAGGCATTTACCTTCATGAGCGGCCCAAGGGTCCCTGGGAGGCGAACGGCAGGGCAGACTTTTTGTTTGATCATTACCTTTCGCGCTACTCGGCCCGTGATGCCGACAAGTTGAACGATTCGGCAAAGCGACCTTTGCGGATCTATGTTATCGGCGGATCGCTCGCTGTCGGTTCCAGTGCCACCACCAAGGAGAAAACCTGGCATGCACTATTGGAGCAAAAACTCAGAAAAGAATTGGCCCGTCCCAACATTCATGTAATCAACGCTTCCATGGGTGCCTTTGTCACCTCCCAGGAACGCATGGCGATGGAGTGGGCGGTCGCCCCACGGGAACCAGACATGGTCATTGTCCTGAATGGCTACAATGACCTCCACACCCCTGTTTCCGTGGGGGTTGCCCCGGGCGACCCTTTACAAACGGGCATTCGCTATGCCGAGGCCTATGACACTTCGTTTCTGCGCTGGGTTTGCCACCATAGCTCTCTTGCAAGGCTTTTGTGGAAAGCGCGGATGGAAAGGCGTATCAGGGAATACGGCGACCGAGTCCTTGCTGATGGGGAAGAATCGGCCCGGATTAGCAAAGGAATAGTCGATGTTTATGTGGGCAATATGAAGTGGCTTGTACGCCGAGGCAAACAGATGGGTATCCCCGTCCTGGTATTCTTTCAGCCTTGGAAAAGCCTGGACGATTCGACCGTTCTCCCTGGGGAGAAACCGATGGCCGACTTTGCCCGGGAAACAGCTTCGAAAATCCGGCTGGCTATGTCCAAGTTGGTTCAAAACGGTTCTTTTTTTGATCTTGCAAACATCCAAAGTAGTTTGGAGAAGCACTATACCGATGCGGTGCATCTTGATGATTTTGGCCAGGAGGTTTTGGCCGGGGAAATCTTCAGTCGGGTGCTACCCGCATTTTCCAAGCGCTAGAGTTTGGGGACGGAATATCCATCAGCGCCTTTTGTGGCGAATGCAACCGGTTGGGATAAACTAACCGGATCCCCCCCATTGAAAGCCTCCCATGCACCCGTTCCCCTCCTGGCCGGTTTTAAGTTTTGGAATTTTACTGGCCGCTGTTGGTTGGTTCGGGGAGGTCAATGCACAAACCTCCGACGATTTTTTGACCTTTGTCCGGAATGAAGCCAGGCGCTTGAGGGTAAGTGACCCTCTTTTCGGCCCTATTCCAAGCCACGAGATTCGTCGCAATGACCTGACACGCGTGTGGGGAGGCGAGGAATGGATGGCCGGGGTCAAACGCACACCCCTTGATCCCAGGATTGTCGGGGTGATTGAAAAAGAGGATTATCGGATCGAAAAAGTGCATTTTCAAACCTTTCAGGGGATTCGGATGCCCGGGCTTTTGTACCTGCCAAATGCCATTGGCAGGCATCCGGCTGTTCTCCATGTCCACGGCCATTGGCGAGGAGCCAAGCAAGACCCTGTGGTTCAGGCCCGCTGTGTCGCCTGCGTTCGGGCCGGTTTTGTTGTTTTGTGTGTCGATGCTTTTGGTGCCGGGGAACGGGGAATTGGGACCGCCCTTGGCGAATACCATGGGGAAATGACGGGTGCTACCCTTTTTCCTGCAGGAATCCCCCTTTCCGGCATCCAGGTGGTGGAAAATGGCAAAGCGGTTGATTACCTTTGCCAAAGGCCTGAAGTCGATCCAACCAAATTGGCGGTAACAGGTGCTAGTGGTGGAGGCAACCAAGCCATGTATGCGGGATCGTTTGATAAACGCTTTCAGGCAGTTGTCCCCGTATGTTCCGTCGGCAACTACCAATCGTATTTGGGTGCGGCCTGTTGTATGTGTGAGGTGGTTCCCGGGGCCCTTCAATTCACCGAGGAGGATGCCGTACTTGGTCTGACAGCCCCAAGGGCCCTCATGGTGATAAGTGCCACCCGGGATGCGACCCAGTTTTCCCCCCCCGAGGCCGCAAAGTCGATTGCCCGGGCACGAATCCTTTACGGCCGCCAGGGCGTTTCCGACAAATTGGTCCACAAAATATTCGAGTCAGGACACGACTATTCAAGGCCCATGCGGGAGTCCATGGTCGGCTTCCTCAAACAACATTTGCTGGGCCAGGGAGATGGGGCACCTGTGCCCGAAAAGCCGTTTGTTCCCGAAGATCCCGAAACGCTTCGCCTTTTTCCGGGAAACAGCCGCCCCCGCGATTGGCCCACGCTGCCCGAGTTTGCCAAGGCACAAAGCCAAGCGATTTTGGCCAAAACCAAACCTGCAAACCTTGCCTCACTGAAAAAGATCTTGCATGGACAAGGCAAAATTGCCTTGGGTGGACAGGCACAAACGACCGGGGAAAACAGGATGATTGTGGAAACGGAAAAAGGGATCACTCTGGAACCGGCCTGGACCAAAGGCCCTCTCCATTCTCCCTTTTTTATTCTGCTTCATGAAGAGGGTGCCTCGGCCGCACAAAAGCATCCGCTGGCTGCGGAGTTGGCCAAACGAGGCCGGGTGGTGACTGTGGATCTTAGGGCAACAGGCAAGTTGGCACCCCTTGGTGATCGCATCGGGGCGGCACCGGACCACAACAGTGCGGAATGGTCCCTATGGCTGGGCAGGCCGCTGTTGGGCCAATGGAGTTTGGATGTTATGAGGATCGCCGAGGAGCTTCGCCGCATGGATTCCACGGGATCCATCCATGTTGTTGGAATTGGCCCAATGGGCCTCACCGCTTTGGCAGCGGGCGCACAGGATTCGACCATCCGGTCGGTGATTGCCTATGATACTTTGGCAACCTACCTCACCGACAAGCCGTACAAAAACCAACGCCTGGGCACAATCGTCCCAAACATCCTGAGAGAGGTCGGAGACATTCCCTCACTGGCGGCCCTTTGCAAATCAAGGGTCCTCATTGCCGGGGGAGTCAATGGTCAGGGCCATCCTTTTGCCTCCGAGGCCATGGCGCGCCATTTTCAAAAAACCGGTTACGAAAACCCTGGCGTGGAGTTGATAGGGGCGAATCCACGAGCCGTGATCGATGCCCTATCCAAAAGGACCGGGCCCTAAAGCTTTCCCTTTGGTTTCCAGATTCGGAGTACCCCATGATCCCCTGGATTGGTACCTATCGGCAAGGCATGTTGGTTCTATTCCTTTGCGTTTCAGGCGCAACGGCTCAATCCCCCATAAAGGATCTTGGGTCGGAGATTCCACGCCTTCCCGGTTTGGATCCCCTAGCTGCTCAAAAAGCAATCAGGATGCTGCCCGGTTTTCGTGCTGAATTGATGGCTGCCGAACCCCTTTTGGCTTCACCCGTGGCCATGGAATGGGACGAATCGGGAAGACTCTTTGTGGCCGAAATGAGGGGATATAGCGAACATCGTGAAGAGGGGATTAGCCGCATTCGCCTCCTTGCGGACACCGACGGGGATGGCCGCTTTGACAAGGCGACCGTGTTTGCCGACAAACTTCTTTGGGCAACGGGGGTCTTTCCCTGGGATGGTGGGGTGTTTGTCCTGGACGCACCCGACATTTTTTATTTCAAGGATACCAACAAGGATGGTATCGCCGACAAAAAAGAGCGGGTTTTCACAGGCCTTGGTGTCTCCAATGTCCAGGGGCTCGCCAATTCGTTCCGTTGGCACCCGGAGGGACGCATTCATGTTGCTGCCAGTTCCGGGGGAGGCGATCTCAAGCGAGTCGATGGCTTGGGGCCAACCATTGCCCTAAGGGGTAGGGACTTTTCCTTTGATCCACGCACATTGGACATCCGGACTGAAACAGGAGGTGCCCAGCATGGGATGGCTTTTGACGATTGGGGCCGGAAATTCCTTTGCCACAACAGCGACCATGCCATCTTTGCCTGGGCCAAGGATGGGGATTTCGGCCGAAACCCGTCTTTTGCCGCCCCAGGCAACAAAGCCTCGATCGCAGTGGATGGGCCCCAGGCGGAGGTCTACCGCATCAGCCAGGTCGAACCGTGGCGGGTGGTTCGCACCCGTTTAAGAGTACAGGGACAGGTTAAGGGACCAATCGAGGCCGGTGGCCGTTCAGCAGGCTATTTCACCTCCGCTACGGGAATCATGGTGGTGCGTGGGGACCAGATGGGTGACATGTTTGGAATGCTCATCGTCGGCGATGTCGGCAGCAACCTTGTCCATCGCAAACGGATCTCCTGGGAAGGGGCCCACCCGGTGGCCAAACGAATCGACAACGAGGTCGAATGGGTCGCTTCAACGGATACCTGGTTTCGCCCAGCACAATTTGCCAACGGACCGGATGGGGCCCTCTGGGCGATTGATGTTTGTCGTGAGGTGATCGAACATCCCGCTTCCATTCCTCCTGAAATCAAAAAATTGGTCGACTTGGACAGCGGACGCGACCGTGGTCGCCTCTACCGGTTCATCCCGGATGGTTTCAAGGCTCGTCCCACACCGGACCTCGCCAAGGCCACCACAAAAGAGCTGATTTCATTGCTGGGTCACCCAAATGCCTGGCACCGGGAAACCGCATCGCGCCTCCTTTTGGCCTCCAAGGAGCCCATCAATGAGGACATTCGCCAATTCCTGATTGCTTCAAAGGATGCTCAAACGCAATACTCCACCCTTGGTTTGTTGAAAGCCCGTGGAGGTTTGGGTAGCGATGAAATCCTTTTGTGCCTGGCCGATCCCAACCCCAGGCTTCGTGAAGTGGCGGTTCAAATGGCCCGGGAATTCCACAGGAGGGAACCTGTGGTGGGAAAAATCCTGGACCTTGTTGAGGATGAGGATCCTGGAGTGCGCCTCGCCGTGGCTTTTGCCTTGGGGGATTTGGACCCTTCGATTTCCACAAAACCCTTGGCAAGACTGTTGGCAAAAGATGGTGGTGATGCATGGATGCAGGCTGCGTGTCTGAGTGCCAAAGGCGTGGACCGGGCCGGGCTCGGTACGGCCCTGTTGGCCCGGGCGAAGGAATTGAAGGACCCTGCTCTTGTTCCCCTTGTAGGATCGCTTTTGGCGGAAATGTCACGAAATCCGGGTACCATTCCCAAGGCAGGCCAAGCCTTTGCCACCCTGCCTCCGGAGATCGCCCCCCCGGTTTTGGTAGACTTGGCCACCGATCTTGCCAGACAGTCCATCTCCCTGGAAAAATGGTCCGAACATGCCGGACCAAGGGCCGCCCAAAGGGTCCGGGGCATTCTGGCAGGGGCAATGGCCCTTGCAAAGGACCCCTTGGCGGAACCGCCTGTCCGCGCCCGTTCGCTTTTGTTGTTGGCGCTTGACAACCCCGGTACAGCCAAGCCCCTGCTGGAGGCCGGACTTTCCCCACGGGAGGCGCCGATCGTTCGTGCGGCTGCCATCCGTGGCCTGGGATGGGCACCTGGGGACATCAACGCTTCCCTTCTGATTCAGGCTTGGCCGATGCTCCTTTTTGCCGACCGGGCGAATATTTCCGACATTCTTTTGGCACATCCTGCCCGGGTGAAAATGCTACTGGACAGGGTGGAGGGGGGCACATTTTCCCTGGCGGAATGGGATCCCCTGCGCCGCAGTCAACTCGAACAGCTAAAAGATAAAGGATTGGCGGACCGGGCAAAAAAACTTTTGGCAAAAGCCACTGGCACAAAACGGGACGAAGTGATCAGGCAATATCGCCCTGTGTTGACCCTTGCCGGGGATGCTGGGCGAGGCAAGGCGGTCCATGAAAAAATATGCGCATCGTGTCACCGCATGGGGACTAAGGGCGTGGAAATTGGACCAAACCTTTATGCGGCCGCCAATCGCGGGCCAGAATCGCTTTTGCTCAACATTCTTGATCCCAATCGGGAAGTCAATCCCCAGTATTTGGCCTATGTTATCGTCACCACCGAGGGGCGGATAATCGTGGGGATGATCACGGCGGAAACGCCAACCAGCATTACCCTCATCAAACCGGGGGGTGAAAAAGAGATCCTGAATCGTGCCCTCATTGAGGAAATGAAGTCGACCGGCAAGTCCCTTATGCCGGAAGGATTGGAGCAACAAATGGACAAACAGGCTGTGGCGGATCTGCTCGCATTCATGCTCAAACCATAAAGATTGGTATAGTTGCCACCAAACGCAGGATAAAAAAACGGGGTCATTCAAGCATTGAATTTCCCCTTGTGGAATCTCTCAATCATGTAACCAGGCAAGGTGTTTGGCCATCCAGCCATTCACCCCAAAAGGATTGGTCGTGGCGAAAAATCCTTATGGCGAGGTAAAGTGGCCATTAACCCAAGTTGCGCAGTTGGAGTGAATTTTCACGATTTTTTGCCATTTTTTGGAACCCGGATTGATATTTTTCCCGGAAAATTGGAGTATGTCGAGTTCAAAACGGCTCGTAGTCCCGACCAAGTTACTTGATAATGACCGGTACTTCTGCGAATGTAACAAAGGAGTTTGGAAATATTCGCAGGTACCCTGGAGGACATTTGTACTCCCGATCTTTGCAGGCTGATTTGATTTTTACCGGGAAAACCTTGGGTTTTATGGGTCAATTTGCGTAACCTGGGTTATTGAATTCCCCTCTATGGAGGGGTGGCAGGCGAAGCCTGACGGGGTGGTGCCTTAAAGAACACAACATTTGGAAGGCGGGGTGGTCCACTTTACGAACCACCCCGCCCTGACGGGCACCCCTCCAAGGAGGTGAATAAGGAGGGGAATAATGGCTAATTCCCAGGGCGGATTTGTAGTCCCGACTTTTGCAGGCTGTTTTGAATATTCCCCAGGAAAAACCGCGTTTCCCTGGTCCCAACTGCGTAACCTGGGTTAACGACGACTGGTTACCTTAAGGCAATTGGCATCGGCGAAGGCCTGGCCCATCAGGGCAAAGGTCTTCGCACAGCCGAGGTAGTGATATCCAGCGTTCGAGGCACCCCGTTTCCAGATTGTAACCTCGGCAGGAGAAATGAGGTCAGCTTCGAACTTTTTGAGGTACTCCCGCTTTTGCTGGGCCGTCATCGACCCGGCGGCGTTGGCGTAGTCCTTGTGCTTTGAGTCCAGGTAGTAGCCCATTTGCCGGACTTGTTGGTACTTTTTGTCAATGGCTCCAAGTTCCTCAGACCAGAAAGGCGCGGTTGGCACGGCGGTGACGCTCCCTTGGAACTCGGGCAACAAACTCGGGGCGGTCATCGCTTTGCGGAATTCAACAACATCCTTTTCTGCCTTCGCGCCTCCCACTCCCATTACGCCGATCACGAAAGGCATCTTCGGTGCCGACAGATCCCGGCGCACATCGCGGATGAAATGCGACAAGGACTCACTGTAGGTGTCAAAACGCCCAGGCTTGCCGTGATTGGGGTAAACATGTCCATCGACCATGTCGTTCCAACCTTGCAGCCAGACAAAGCCCGATATCTCGTAACCTGCCGCCGGGTCAAAAGCCGGGCAAACGCGTTTCGGGTCGGCCAGCACCCGCTTCACATGCTCAATCATGAGCCGATAATAGACGCCGGTCTCCCTGATTTTGTCGGCCTTCCACTTTTCAAAATCTTTTGGAATGCCGTGACCATCTTGCTTGGGATAGTTCGCCTTTTGCCATGCGCTAAGCACATACGGCCCGGCACCAGGTGGACGGAAGTCGGTGTGCAGCGACTTACCACCCCACGCGGTCTTGATGATAAGCACTGGATCCTTGAGTTTCTCATCCAGGGTCAGCCCAAAAGTGAATTCCGGCCCGATCTTGGCACCGTCTTCGTTTGGTTTTTGCCGGGAGCCATATCCCGCCGTAAGTTTCCCGAAGCCCTCGCCATTCGATTCGCCGGTTCCGGTGAAATACGATATCCATACATGATCACAAACTGTCGGCTTGCCATCGGCCCCGCGCATCCGTTTCAACAGCGGAGCCGTAGCTGGGTCATCGCCTATGTAATCGAAAGTTTCGGTCCGGGCGTGTCCCTCCATATTGGACTGCCCCGCAAGAATGAAAACTCGCAGCGGTTTGGTGCCAGGGTCGGCACAATAGCCGGGCGTTGGAATCAGCAGCAGAGAGGCGAAGATGAGATTCTTCATGGTGATCGTCGTTTCCTTTGACA
>SYLG01000131.1 GCA_005808665.1 Planctomycetia bacterium
GGAAATATCAAGTAACTTGGTCGGGACTACATGCCGTTTTGAACTCGACATACTCCAAATTCCCGGGAAAAACATCAATCAGGGTCCCAAAAAAGACCAAAAAATCGTAAAAAATCACTCCAACTGCGTAACTTGGGTTACCTCCAAAAAGCAAATACCAATGCGGCCATGGGTGCCAATAAGGATTTCCTGGTGGTTTCCCGGTAACCCCAGGTAAAACGAAAAAAAGGCCACACTTCCAGGAAGATGTGGCCTCATGATTCGGGGTATTTTCCCGGGCAAATCGGGTTAGGGGAAGCAAGCGATGAGGGCAAAAATGACCGCCGCCTCGGCAATGGTACCGGTGGAACTAACCCCAATCGGATAAACCATCAAAGGCACCGGATCACCTGGAAGCGACCAACCGGCGTTGGAATCAAACCGACGGAAAGGATCCTTGGCCAGGTTGTAAGGGGTAAGGAAGACATCAGCAAAAAAACTGCCTGCGGACACGATGGGTGTAATGGGACCAAGATCCCAGCCATATCGTTCAAAGTTCAATTGTTGGTAGAGGAGTCGGCTATGAACCAGGTAGGCCGGTTCCACAACCCGTTCAATGGGTTGCCAATTGGAGGCTCGCCATTGGGGATCGTAGGGCACCTTGGTAAGGACAACATCCTCGGGAAAAAGGATTCTTTCCATTTGGGGATTTGCGCGCTTTTCCTGGCGCATGCGTTCCCGAAGCCCATCTTCGGATTCGAGTCGGAAAAGTCGTTCTGGTCCAGGGGGATCCAGTTGGATAGTAAACGAACCCAATTGGTCCTGGCCCCGGTTTTCAACCAAGGCTGGTCGGTTGCCTAACTGGCCCCCTGGGAAGGGGCGGGGACCAGGTACATCCTGGGCTAACGACACCCCAAGCATTGCCAAAAAAACAATGCTTCCCAATTCTTTATGCCCCATCCTTGCCCGAATACTCGGAGCGGATGCTATAATTGGGCGCTTCCTGAGTGATGGCAATATCATGTGGGTGGCTCTCCTGCATACTAGCGGCTGTGACCTGAATAAACCTGGCCTTGGTCCGCAATTCCTCGATCGTTTTCGTGCCGCAATACCCCATTCCGGCACGCAATCCGCCGACAAGCTGATAAACAAATGGTGCTAACGGTCCTTTGTAGGGCACCCTGCCCTCCACGCCTTCGGGGACGAGTTTTTCCCGACCCGAGACTTCTGCTTGGCGATAGCGGTCCTTGGACCCAGCCATCATTGCCCCTTGGGACCCCATTCCCCGGTAAAGCTTGAAACTTCGCCCTTTGTAAAGAATGGTTTCTCCCGGACTTTCCGTATGGCCAGCCAGAAGACTTCCCAGCATTACCGTGTTTGCCCCAGCGGCAATTGCTTTGGTAATATCACCCGAATAACGAATTCCACCATCGGCAATCACCGGGATTCCAGTCCCTGCCAATCCACCAGCTGCCTGATGTATGGCCGTGATTTGAGGTACCCCAACCCCTGAAATGACCCGGGTGGTACAAATGCTTCCGGGCCCAATTCCCACTTTAATGGCATCCGCCCCGGCATCCGCCAAGGCCCTTGCCCCTTCCATGGTGGCAACATTTCCAGCCACAACATCAATGGTGAATTGTTTTTTAACCTGCCGAACTGTTTCAATTACATTGGCCGTGTGACCGTGGGCCGAATCGACCACAAGTACATCAACACCGGCTTTAATCAACGATTCCACCCGTTCAAAATCAAGAACGCCTACTGCCCCACCGACACGGAGACGGCCGCGAGCATCCTTACAGGCATTTGGAAAATCGCTCAACTTATCAATATCCTTGATGGTGATTAAGCCCTTCAGTCGGTAGTTATCGTCCACCAGTAAAAGTTTCTCTACCTTATTTTTCGTTAAAATCCGCTCAGCCGCTTCAAGCGTTGTATTTTCCGGTGCGGTTACCAGATTTTCCGAGGTCATGACCTCGCGAATGCGTTGATTGTTGTCCGTGAGGAATTTTAAATCCCGTCTGGTAAGGATCCCCTTCAAAATGCCGTTTACCGTTATGGGAACCCCACTTATCTTGTTTTGTTCCATGATTTTACGAGCAATACCAACCGGTTCCTCGGGATCAAGGGTCACCGGTTCGGTAATGATCCCATTGGCACTTCGTTTGACTTTGTCCACTTCCCGGGTTTGGTCCGAAATGGTCATGTTTTTGTGGATAAAGCCAATCCCCCCCTCCTGAGCCATGGCAATTGCCAAGTCACTTTCCGTAACGGTATCCATAGGGGAAGAAATAATTGGAATATTAAGTCGAATATTTTTGGTTAGATATGACCTAACATCGACATCCCTTGGTAGCATATTGCTATACCCAGGCTCTAGTAATACATCGTCATAGGTGATTCCCCGATAAGCAATCCGATCCATTAGCCACCTCCCGTTTCGTAAATTATAGGTGACCCAAAAATTTTGGACCTACTTTCAAAATGGGTTTCCCTTCCTTACAATTTTCGGTTGGAAGGGATGCATTCAAGCAGGTCGAGGGCTTTTTGCAAATAATTTGTCAGTTGGTTTTGAAGGGATGAATTTTTGTAGGGGTTGTTTTCAAGGCTCCAAACCAGGCCTTGGCTTAAGGCATTTTGGAGGATGGGGTTTGGGTCCTTTTCAGCGGTTCGGCCGAAATCGGGGCCTTTGATCATTGGGCTATGGGCGATCAGGTTGCCAAAGTTGTCAACCAAACGGCAGGAAAGCCAGTTTTTTATGAGGGTGGCCTCCCAGGTAATCGTTTGAGCGCATCCTGGTTCCAAAACTTTTGTTCCAACCACACCTGATTCATTGATCCATTGAAAAATAGTATCAGGCTCAATCAAATCAACAAATGCCTGGGCACATTCCGGCCCTTGATTCAACGCCAAGAGAGGGCCAATGGAGGCGGATCCATTCCCTGTTTTCACCGAAGCCATGATTTCATTGATGGGTATTCCATCAAATTGTTTGGTTGAACCCCTGACATGGATCCAGGTGAAGGAAGTACCTATCCGCTTTTGATTATTGCATTTTCCGGAGGAGCCAACGATCCCGCAGGCAATGCCCTTGGTCCAAAGCGAATATAGCCAAGGGAGACGACTTTCCGGATTATTAACGGTTGATCCGAGCGAGTCGCAAAGTTCGATGCAATCAATCTCCCCGTTCACGATTCCGGCAATGGCTTCATATTCAGGTAATAGGGGATCCAATTCAGGCCAAATAACAACACCTTTTATGCGATGGCATTGCTTACACCAATCCTGAATCGACCAAGGAGTATCCTCTTTTTCCCAACCCGAAAACCAGGGATAGACTGGACGGTGGGAATGCAAAAGGGAAACGGATCCCAAAACCGGATGACGGTTTAGAGTATTGACCATAATGGACGAAAGGGAGGTTTCCCCCGCAGCTTGGGTACCGGAAAACTCCAACAATTGGGCATAGTCTATTTCCCCTTTTGGGAAACATTCAGGCCAATGGGAGGAAGCAAGGATTTGAACCAGGTTTATACCTGAAGCTTCGGCTTCCAAAAGAGCCGCTTTGGGCGAAAGGCAATGGGTCCGAAGGTCAACCGCATACCATCCCAAAGGTGGTGCGGAAGCTTTGGCAAAAGGGATCCTAACTGCAAGTTGGCCTGGAAGGATCTCGATTTGGCCTTTCCATGGCGCAATTCCTGGCTTGGCAAGGACTTTAACGGTATGAGTTTCAGGGGTGATAGGGATTTCAAAGCCGCCCTTGGTGGCACAGTAGATTTCGTTTTGAACAAGTAGTTGGGCCGGGTCCTTTCCGCCTACGACCGGGCAGGGATTCCATCCCATTGGAACTACTGGTATTCCATTTTTGTCCCTAATGGAAATCCAACCAGGGACTTGTTTGCCGTCCAGGGTAATCCGAAAATGTACCATAAGTCAGGTTAATTCCAAGCCGCACCAGCCCTGGCAAGGATGGTTCGAAACGCCTCGATAGCCAAGGGAAAGAGATCGGGCCCGGTGTAACCTCCTGTGGGGCCCCCTCCCCGAAAATGTGGTTCCAAAGTGGCAAAGCCCTTGTAGCCTGTTTGGGTTGCCTGGTCAATCACCTGTTGCCATTGTCCCTGTCCCCTGCCGGCAAGGCATCCATGTTTTTCGCCATGGATCCAATCTTTGATGTGGAGGTGGACGGTATGGGCTTTGGTCCGGTTCCACCCCTCCATGGGGCAATACCCGCAAAAAACAAAATTGGCCGCATCGTATGCTGCTTTGAAATGGGGTGAGGAGATTTGGAGGAAAATATCCTCAACCCTTTCCGGAGAGTCGCCATAAATGTTGTGTTCGTTTTCATGGAGCAAAACCAGGCCTGCTTTTTCTGCAAGTCGCACTTTGGTTTCCAGACGGGCCATGACTTCGGGACGCCATCGGACCCAATCGCCCCCCGCTTCAGGAAGATAATAGCTAAATATGCGAATGTTTGGGGTTTCGAATTGTTTGGCCAGTTCGATGGCTCTTTCAAAACGCTTTAGGTGAGGTTCAAACGGGGAATCGATCCTTACCTTGCCAATGGGAGACCCAATGGCACTCAACCCAAAGCTGTGTTTTTTAAGAAGGGATTGGAATTCCTTGATTTGCAAATCGGAAAGGTCCAGCACATTGGTGGAGTGAATGGAACGAAACTCAATCCTGTGCACACCCGATCGGCCAAGAATGGCGATTTGGTGTTCGGGGTCCGGGCCAATTTCGTCGGCAAAAGCACTAATTGTGTAAAGGGACATTGTCGTTCTTTCAAAAAAAAATGGGTTTTCTTCGATGTTCTATTTCCCGGCGCCAGGGTTCCAAAGAACATCTCCGTTTCCTTCATCATTGTGAATTCGAGCCATTACGAACAGTAGGTCACTGAGGCGATTGAGGTAAATCAGGATTTGTTCATTTATGATTTCTTGCCGTGCGAGGCTGACAACCAACCGTTCTGCCCGTCGACAAACCGTTCGTGCCACATGGCACCAAGCTGCGATGGGAGATCCCCCTGGAAGGACAAAACTGTTCAAGGGGGCAAGCCTTTGGTTTAGCCTGTCAATTTCGGATTCCAATTTGGTTACTTGTTCCTTGGAGACTCTCAGGCGCGTTTTTTGGGATAAATTGGGATCCTCTGGAACGCACAAATCTGCCCCAACATCGAATAAGTCGTTTTGAATCCCCAAAAGGAATCCGTTTGATTCCAAACCAATTGCCGATGCCAAAAGGACCCCCAAAACAGCATTGAGTTCATCAACCGAGCCATATGCCTCTACACGTATGTGGTCCTTGGGTACGCGACTTCCATTTCCCAGACCGGTTTCACCCTGGTCACCGGTTTTCGTGTAAATCGTGCTTAGGTATACCATAATTTGATTTCCATTCCTTTTCATGTTTAGCTGATTTGGTTTATGAGGAAACAAAAAAACCCGGGAGTTTCCCGGGTTTTTCGTGTCCAGGGATTCATGAAAGGATTAACTGCACCCCGAGGTTGATCCACAGGTATCGCATTTCAGGCAGGTTCCATTACGAACCAAGGTCAACTGGCCACAATCGGTGCAGGGATCGCCTTCATAGCCTTTTTGTCTGGCCACGCGAATTTTTTCATTTAAAGAGGCTTTCGCACCCGTTTGGCGTCGGGGCCCATCCATTGTCTTGGTTGAAAAAGCAGGGAGGGGTGCCGGTGGGGAATTGGTTGCCAAGGTATGTGGGCCATTGGTGGTGGAAGGGCCCTGCCCTTTTGGGTTCATGGGATGAAGGTGGCCGGATCGGGGTATAGAAACCTTGGCAGGACGATCCGCATCGGAACCCTCCAATATTCTTTCTGAAATGATCTCCTCTTTTTCAAAAACCGGGGGATCTTCGGACCGGTGAATGGCATCTGCCCGTAGGTCTTCCGGATCCACATGAGCCAACTCATGCCGACCCAAATAAGTAATAGCCAACTCCCGGAAAATGTAGTCAATGAGGCTGGTAGACATTTTGATATGGGGATTTCCCTGCACCATGCCGTTTGGTTCAAAACGGGTAAAGAGGAAGGCATCGACAAATTCATCCAATGGTACTCCATGCTGAAGTCCCAGGGAGACCGCGATGGCGAAACAATTGGTCATGCTTCGAAAAGCCGCCCCCTCCTTGTGCATATCCAGGAAAATCTCACCCAGGGTTCCGTCTTCATACTCCCCGGTTCGAAGGTAGATTTTGTGTGGTCCGATCCTTGCTTTTTGGGTGTAACCCGAACGACGGTCGGGTAGCCGCCGCCTTTGGGTCAGGTATCGGTAAACCACCTTTTCCGCAACGCGAACCGCATCGACTTTCATTTCGGTTGCAGCGATTTCACTCCCTTCTTCCTCATCGTCAAGGTTACTAACCGAATTGAGGGGCTGGCTTAGTTTTGAGCCATCGCGATATAGGGCATTGGCTTTGAGCATCATTTGCCAGCTTAGGAGGTAGGCTTTTTTGATTTCCTCAATCGTTGCTCCCTGAGGCATATTGATGGTTTTCGAAATGGCCCCCGAAACAAACGGCTGTGCCGCAGCCATCATGCGGATATGCGATTCCGGAGACAAGTATCTTTGTCCAGTCTTGCCGCACCGATTGGCACAATCAAAAACCGCCAAATGTTCATCCCGGAGGTGAGGTGCCCCCTCAATGGTCATAGTGCCACATACATAATCGTTTGCTTCAATGATTTGGTCAGGACTAAAACCCAAAGCCTTGAGCAATTGAAACGAGGGGTCTTCAATGGCTTCCTGGGAAAAGCCAAGTGATCCGGATAGAACCTGGTCGCCAATGGTCCACCGATTAAGGACAAACTGCAACTCGAAGGCACCGGGAAGAATTTCCTCAACCCGCTTGATGGCCTCCTCGGGCAATCCTTTTGCCGCCAAAGTTTCGTGATTAATATGGGGACACCCGCGCAGGGTTCCAGAACCCCTGCAGTGGCGAACGATGTCTTCGATTTGCCTGGGTTTATATCCCAATTTGTGGAGGGCGGTTGGCACGCTGGAGTTGATGATCTTGAAATAGCCGCCCCCGGCAAGTTTTTTAAACTTGACAAGAGCAAAATCCGGCTCCACTCCGGTTGTGTCACAATCCATAACCAGGCCAATTGTTCCCGTTGGGGCAATGCATGTCACCTGGGCATTACGAAGGCCGTGGGTTTCTGATTCGGCCACCATCAGATCTGCTTCTTCCCTGGCAGCTTCCAGGAGATAAGCTGGCGCATGGATGGGATCGATCCCCACGGGAGTAATGGTCAAATTTTCATAATCGGTCCGATCAAGGTTGTAGGCCGCTCGGCGATGGTTTCGAATCACCCGGAGCATTGGTTCTTTATTTGCTTCATAACGGGCAAAGGGACCAACCTCGGCGGCAATGCGAGCGGACATGACATACGATGCGGAATGCATGAGAGCGGTGATGCAAGCACACACCGCCCGCCCCTGATCCGAGTCGTAGGGCAATCCTTGAACCATCAAGAGTGAGCCCATATTGGCATAACCCAGTCCAAGGGTTCGATAATCAAAAGACTTGCGGGCAACCGGAATGCTTGGAAATTGAGCCATGAAAACAGAAATTTCCAGGACAAGGGTCCACAAGTAGGTTGCATGGCGAAAGGATTCAACATCAAAACGGGAGGCTTCAAGGTCGAGGAATTTGAGGAGGTTTAGGGATGCAAGGTTACAGGCCGTATCATCCAGAAACATATATTCGCTGCACGGATTGGAAGCGTTGATACGGCCATCTACAGGACAGGTATGCCATTCATTAACCGTGGTATCATATTGAACCCCTGGATCAGCACATGACCAAGCGGAATAACAAATTTGATCCCAAAGTTGGGTTGCGGGAATGGTTTTGAAGGGTTTTGCAACCCGTTTTTCCCGTTTGGCTGCTGCTTTTTCCGTTCGGCCGTAAAGGTTCCAGTTACTGTTTGCAAGTACGGATTCCATGAATGTGTTGGTAATGCGGACCGAATTGTTGCTATTCTGACCGGAAACGGACAAATAAGCCCGTGAATTCCAGTCGGTATTAAACTCTTCCACCTTGAGACTGGTGAATCCTTGTCTGGAGAGTTGAATGGCCCGTTCTACATAATTAGACGGGATTTCATCGGATCGTGCCTCAAGCATTGCTTTTCGCAAATCAGGATTCTTACGCGGGTCAAACCGATCCTGACCGATCCTCCCTTGGGTTCCCCCTTGAGAAACACACGCTTTCATGACAGAATTCAAATGGCGATTGAGGAGTTTCGATCCAGCTACCAAGGCCGCTACTTTTTGCTCCTCGAGGACCTTCCAATCAATGAATTCCTCAATGTCCGGATGATCCAGGTCAAGGACCACCATTTTTGCGGCCCGGCGTGTTGTGCCGCCAGACTTTATGGCACCGGCGGCACGGTCACCAATTTTGAGGAAACTCATTAATCCACTTGATTTACCCCCACCGGAAAGGGACTCTCCTTCCCCACGAATTTCGGAGAAATTGCTGCCGGTTCCCGAACCATATTTGAATATGCGGGCCTCGCGGACCCAAAGATCCATAATCCCGCCATCATTTACCAAATCATCACTAACAGATTGGATAAAGCAGGCATGAGGGGCAGGGTTCTCATAAGCGGATTTCGAGCGAACCACTTCATTATTGAGGGGATCAACACGATAGTGGCCCTGGGCCGGGCCATCAATTCCATAAGCCCAAAAAAGGCCAGTATTAAACCACTGAGGTGAGTTTGGGGCAGCCATTTGGGTTGCCAACATGTAACAAATTTCGTCATGAAAGTTTAAGGCCTCTTCCTCCGAGGAGAAATATCCACCCTTCCAGCCCCAATAGGTCCAACAACCAGCCAAACGCTTGAATACCTGCCTTGCATCGGTCTCGTAGGTGGTTCGATTGTCATTCTTGGATGTTTGACTTTTCCAAAGCCAGGAGGGCAATCCTTCCTCGGGAACTTTTTCCGTTTTGACGGGTATGCCCGCCTTTCGAAAATATTTCTGTGCCAGAATATCCACCGCCACTTGCGACCAACCTTCTGGGGCAAGGATATCTTTCATTTCAAAAACCGCTTTACCATCGGGATTGGCAATCCGGGAAGTGCGGTTTATGAAAGTAACCGAGGCAAAGGGATCCTTGCCAAGGCTGGTAAAGCGTCGGGAAATGCGCATGATGCCTGGATCCTATCCTTGGACCAAAGAAGTCCAATCCAAATAAACCGCCTGACATGATGACCTTTGACGGGAGAATCGTCAACAGGCCATGGGAACAAATCTGCCGAAGTTTTTTATCGGCCTATAAACCTGCAAAAATGGGCAATCTAGATAAGTCAGGGTCCGGTCTCCGTTTTCACGAAGGGAAGGGTGAGACCTGGTTGATCCTGGTATTTGCCTTTTTTGTCTGCATAACTGGTACGGCAAAGGTCCGTACCTTCCACAAATATTATTTGGGCAATTCCCTCTCCGGCATAGATTTTCGCCGGGAGGGGTGTGGTATTACTGATCTCGATAGTAATACGACCGCGCCACTCGGGTTCCAGCGGGGTAACATTCACAATTATCCCGCACCGGGCGTAGGTGCTTTTCCCTACACAAATACCAATGACATTTCGGGGGATTTCGAGGTATTCAACCGTTTCTGCCAAGGCGAAACTATTTGGGGGAATAACGCAGAAGTCACCTTCAATATCGACAAAGGATTGAGGATCAAAGTTTTTGGGATCCACCACTGTTCCGTAAACATTGGTAAAAACTTTAAAGCGTTTGCCAACCCGAACATCATAACCATAGCTGGTTATGCCATAGGAAATTCGCCCGGGCCTCGATTCCGAGGTGGCTAAGGGATCAATTTTCACATCCCTTTCGATTCGCCAATCCGGCAACACACCCATCGTTGATCCCCAGCAGAAAAAAGTTTCTAAACGGAAATCTAAGGAGATCCAAACCGGAAGCAAACCAAAAATACATATTTCCCCAAGTTACTACTCTGGTTGGATTTGCGATTTGAAACCTCATTTGTAGATTAAGTTTTGCCGGGATTGTGCCAATCGGGTGAGGCAGGTTGCTTTTTTCAAGGAAGTTTGGCTAAAAAATTCTTAACCACCCAATGAGATCCCATTTCGGGAGATTCTTTGAGTGCTTGATTCCAAAGCTGTTTCGATTCGGCGGGAAACCCGGCTTCCAAACGGAGAAAAGCTCGACAACTATTGAGTTCCCCAAGGATATTTCGTGCCCCTTCCGCGGTAAGGTGAATATTCATGGCTTCGTCCAAATCAAAACCGGTGATTCGATTTTCACCCGAACTAAAGTCCCAAAAGGAGGCTATCCAGGGGCCAAGTCCTGATGCGGTCTGTTCCTGGTTAAGCAAATGTCTGCCCAGATTGAGGGAAAGCATTTCAATGGTATTGGGAGGGTTTTTGACATCTTTCGGGGATTTGAGCAAGGAAAACTTTACCATAGTTCTTGTGATTTCTTGCCTTTCCCGGGCAAGTTGTTGCACCGATTCCGCAAGGTAAGCTTCGGCAATCGAGTATTTTCCCTGGCAGGATGCAACCAATACTTGGTGCCAATTGTAGGTGGAAATCATCAGGTTAGGATTGTAGCCAACCTGGGATTTCATTTCTTCGGAAAGGGTTGTTGAAGCATTGTCCGCCATTCCCAAATTCAGGAGGATTTCGATGTTCAAGATATAAGTGTCACGGGCAATCCTTCCGGTCCCATCAAGGTTGGATTGTTCACGGGATTCCGGGGAATTGATTTGTTCGAACGCAATATCCAGCAACCCCAATTGAAAGGCCGTTTGAGCCTTTTCCAGGGCGGATGACCCTTTGCGAACTGCTTCTATGCGGCGACTTTCGTTTTCAAAACTGTCCTGCCTTTGGGAGACCTCTTTTTCCAGCATGGAAATATTGCCGTCGATCCGATTCAACGCCTCCTCGTGCTCTTTGACAGTTATGGATCCAGGATAGGCACCTTGAATCCGGCGGTATTCGCGCATGTGAAAAAGGGTTCTGTCCATGAATTGATTGCCATAGGCCTGTGCAAGGAGTTGGCTGGAATTTTGCAAAGTGCTGACATCCTGGGCCAACAGGGTGGCTTTCGATAAGCAGTGGATGGCTTGGAAGCGGCGTATTTGGGCCATTGGATCCGCTAACCTGAGATGAGTCCTTTCAATCGTCATCTGATTGATAAGGACATAGGTTCGTCCCAACTGAAGCCATGCCTTTGCATCGGTTGGATGAATCACAAGGTTTTCACGGACGGCTCTTAACGCAAGCCATAAGTAGGCGGGATCGCCTAAATCCGTGGATTGATTCCAAATGCGTTGCAGCAATTCACCAGGTGAATTTGGGGAAAATGCAATTCCGGTACCCAAAAACGCATTCCAGGTGGAGGGATTTGTTGCGGCTTGGGGCAAGGAACTGTTCACGGCCAAAGAGGCGATTTGGGAAATAAGCCAGTTTCTTGGAGCCAAATAGGCGGTAGATTCAAATTGCATAAGCCTTAGATGGGCCTCACTTACTTTGGGGCCGGGGCGACCGGAATTGGGCAACAATGCGGTCATCCAATGGGTTGTGCCCGTGGGATCCCACCTGGAATCCGGAATGGATTTGGCCCCGGATCCAAAAGCAAGTTCGCTGGGGAATTCTGCCTTAGGCAGATCCAAAGCATCGGATCCACGCAAGTGGAGGGCCGTACAAGTCCCCTCCACCCTGATGACATCCCAAAGGTCTCGATTCTGGGTCAAAAGTCCGATGAGGGCATTCATTTCATCCGACCTGGTTTCTTGCAAAAAGAGGTATCCCACTTTCCACCTGCCAAAAATATCCTTCCAATCGGATGAGTCTAGCCTTGCGTTTTCCAGATTTTGCAGGCGCGGTACCAGAGCCCCATGGCATGTCAAATAGTCATTGGCGGCTTCTTTGGTTAAATGCAACCTATGGTCGATAAAGCCTTTGGTGCCTGGAACAAACCAGGCCAAATAGTTGGAAAAATCAACGGAAAGGTGGAATATGTTCCTGTCGGGACTCCAATTACCTGCTTCCTTTTGATTTCGAACCCAAAGGGCAAGGCTTTTGAGCGATGGATCGGGAATGATACCTAACCCAAGCAACCGTTCTTCTCTTGGACGGGAATGGATCCAGCCAGTCAAACCACCACCAATTCCAAGGATGAGGAGTAGGGCTAAACCCAATTTGGGTACCACCAACCGATGGACATTGATTTCCCCCACCCTATCCACGGGATTAAGTGTTCGAAGGGTAAGCCATGCACCCACAACGCAGAAAAAAGGAAGGGCTCGATTGGTATAAAGGCCCATGGCAAGGAAAAATAGAAACAGCCATCCCATGGGAAGGCGAAAGAGTTTAGGATTTCGTCCAAGCATTATAAAACCGATCAAGGCGATTGGGACAAACGAAAGACCTGTGATTGACCCTCCAATTGAGGTATTTAAGTAGTAAGAACCGAATGGCGCAAACCAAGGTTCAAAGAGTGGCTTAAAAGGGGCATAAAAATCCTGGAATCCCCGCAGGTAAAGTGGAAGTTGAAAGGCATTCCAACCCCAAGGGTTGCAAAGGCAAATGCCCCAGCAGGCTAAGGCCAAAAACGGGGATCTTTTTCCAAGGGTTACAGTAATCACCAAAGGACCTATAAAAAACCAGCTGTCAAAATTGACCCAAAAAAGGCAAAGTACTGGAAAAAGGACATAGGCCCATTTGGGAAGGACCCCAATGGGATTTTTTTGGGCAAGCCGTTCCGTCAGAAAAAGGGTAAGTGCCAAAAAGAAAACGGAAATGACAAAGGGTTGAAGGAGCCATCTGCCGCTCATTCCAATTGCAGCCAACCCCAAAACAAGGATTCCTACCGACATGGTTCCGGTCCGGGCTCGGGAACAAGCGGCAAGGAGGCCAATGGTGCAGGCGGCCAAAAGGGACTTTAAAACGACTAGGAGTTCCGGGCCAGCAGGGAGTTGGTGAATGGAGTAAAATAAGGCGGAATAGAGCCAGGAATGGTTCACAATGGTTTGGTTGGAAGTATAAAGAAAAGGATCAGAAGCAAAAGAATAGGTCCCTTCCAACAAGTGGCGACCCGATGCCAAATGGAAAAACAAATCACTATTCCGTGCCGGGAACATGGTGGAGGCCAGGGCCAACATCACGCAAAGCAAAAGGCACAAAGCGTCCCAAAAACGGGAACCTTTTCCAACACCCGTTGTCGGTGCCAGCTTACCCATGGATTCTTCGGACATTATTTCGACCCTTGATGATTGCGGAATGGAATGCGGTTTGGTCTTTGGTTATTGTACTCCCCACCCCGCCTTGATGTTGGGTGACAAATACCTTAACCTCATCCTGACTGGTTCACGGGCTCTGGGTCAAGCAGATCTGTGGATGTTCCCTTTAAGCTCGGCACGAGGTATTTCCATGACAAGGCCAATGCGAATCTCCAGGATCGGGGGTTCCCACTTCCTTTCCTTTGGCACTAAAGCGTTGCGAAATTGGGTTCTCAGTGCCCTTTTTGTTGCTATTTTTGGCCAAGGATTGGTTCAATCTCAAGAAAAAATAGAGGCTCCGGAACTTGAGGGAGGTGTTGCCTGGCTAAACACAGCCAAACCGATTACCCTCAAGTCCCTTCGTGGAAAAATCGTCCTCATTGATTTTTGGACACTCTGCTGCATAAATTGCATTCACACCCTGCCTGACTTGGCGAAATTGGAAAAAAAATATGCGCGGGAATTGGTGGTTATTGGGGTCCATTCCCCCAAGTTTGAAAATGAAAAGGAAACAGCCAGTATTCGCAAAGCGTTGCTTCGGTACGAGGTTAAGCATCCGG
Source organism: Planctomycetia bacterium (assembly GCA_005808665.1). Lineage (GTDB taxonomy): Bacteria > Planctomycetota > Planctomycetia > Gemmatales > Gemmataceae > SYLG01. The sequence continues at coordinate 13,824 of SYLG01000131.1, forward strand.
TCGTAAATGATGCAAACCAGCGAATTTGGCGTACTTACGGGGCGAGCGGGTGGCCTAGTCTGGTTTTGATCGATCCAGAGGGGAATGTGGTTGCCGCCCGTTCTGGTGAGGGAAATTATGATCTTTTTGACCGGCTGATTTCCCAGCTTGTCAAAATACACAAAGACAAAAAAACTTTGGACACCAAGGAATTCAAACCGGAACTGGACAAGGAAGCCAGCCCGGAGCCTCTCCGATTTCCCGGGAAAGTTATTGCCGATCCTGCCTCGGATCGGATCTTTATTGCGGATAGTACCAATCACAGGATTGTCATCACTGACTTGAATGGCAAAGTCCTGGATGTTGCTGGAGGAAATGGCCCAGGTGCGGTAAACGGTGCTTTTTCAGTGGCTTCTTTTAACGATCCACAAGGGTTAGCACTGTATGGTAATCAACTGATCGTAGCCGACCGGAAAAATCATTCCCTTAGAAGCCTTGACCTTAGAACGAAAAAAGTAACCCAATTGGCGGGAACAGGGGCCCAAGGCCAGGATCGTGATGGCCGGGGAAAAGCCCTTGAAGTGGCGCTTAACAGCCCATGGGATGTTTTGGTTCAGGGCAAAAACCTTTTTATTGCCTTGGCCGGCCATCATCAGATATGGAAAATGGACCTTGAACAACAAACCATAGCTCCCTTTGCCGGAAATGGTCGGGAAACGCTCAAGGACGGACCTCTTCCGCGTTCGTCCTTTGCCCAACCAAGTGCCCTAACCACCGATGGTGTAACCCTCTGGGTTGCCGATAGCGAAACCAGTTCAATCCGATCCATACCTATGGAAGGCATTGGTGAAGTTAAAACCATTGTCGGGTTGGACCTATTTGAATTTGGAGATATTGATGGATCAGGAGACCAGGTTCGGCTTCAGCATGCCTTGGGAGTAACCTTTTTGGATGGGGTGCTGTATGTTGCGGATACATACAACAGCAAATTGAAAACCTTGGATCCCAAAACGAGAACCTCCAAAAGTTTTCTGGACGGATTTCATGAACCTGGCGGGATTTTTGCAGCCTCAAATGGCAAGCTTTATGTTGCGGATACCAACAACCATCAGATTTGGGTTGTAGATCCAAAAACCAAAGACAAGCAAAAGTTGGTGATCCAGGGGCTTGCGTTGCCAAAACCTTAAGGAATTCCATGAAGTTATCCCATGTTGGGTTTTGGGGACTAATCGCCTTAACTGTCCTTACCTCTCCCCTTTTTGGTCAAAGCGGTTCGGCCTGGATTCCTACCGCAATTGTTTCTGAGCCCGAGCACAATGACCGTGTAAAAATATTCGCCGAATTTCAGGCAGGTGACCCTTTTGACCAGGAAAAGGCGCCAGGGCCGAGGAAAGTACGGCGCGGGGAAATTATCGACCTTTTCCTGGAAATAACCCCCTCGGAGGGCTGGCATGGTTACCCGTTCACCCAAAGGGGACCGACCCAGGATGCGGCTTACCTTAGCGTTATCAAGCTCGAACCGGCAACGGCCCTCTTGTTGGCCGGGTCGCCACAAGAAACGCAAGCGCAATGGGTAAAGGACCCGGTGGACAATTCTTATTTGCAGGAGCATACCGGGCCCTTTTGGGTTAGGGTTCCCGTGGCAATTCCCCCGGATGCAAAGGTTGGTAAATATTCCGTTGGTGTTTCAGTCAGGCTTCAGGTTTGTAATGAATTCCGTTGCATCCCAGGCATCCATGTATTTTCCTGGAATCTTGAGGTGGAGGGTCAATCCCAGGAATTACCTGCCAATCCTTTTTCCCCGTTCCTCATTATGGCCCAAGTAAAAACACCTCCCGGGGGGAGTGAAACAAACCCTCCCGGAATGGTCGGAAAAACCCCCATTCATTCAACAACAGGAAAAGAAAAGGGTATCATTCAACCTTTGCGGATTCCTGTCCTTCCCGAACTGGGGACATTTGTCGAAATGGGCCGCTACGACGAGTCCAAAATCAATAACCTTGACTCATTTTCCAAATTCCTTCATACCCCAAGTGTTGTTGAAAATGCCCCAGAAGGTTTTTTTGCCTTTCTCCTTTTGGGAATGGCTTGGGGAGCGATTTCCTTGGTAACGCCGTGCGTTTTTCCCATGATTCCTGTAACCGTCAGTTTTTTTCTCAAACAGGATAATTCCAGGCACAGCCCCTTCTTTCTGGCCACAGTCTATTGTGCCACGATCATTGTTGTTTTGAGTTTGGCGGCCTTTGCCTTCCTTTCTGTTTTTGCCTGGCTTAGTACAAACACGATCTTTAATATAGTCATGGGATTTCTTTTTATCTATTTCTCCCTCAGTCTTCTTGGCATGTACGACATTGAACTACCCACCTTTCTAACCAATTTTACCGCAAGCCGAGAAAGGAAAGGCGGAATCAGTGGCACCGTATTCATGGCATTAACTTTTACAATGCTCAGTTTTGCATGTGTTGCCCCTTTTCTGGGTGGTTTTGGGGGGGTTGGAACCCAGGGCGAAATGCCTTGGTGGGAAAGGCTATTGGGGGGCGTGGCGTTCTCAGCCACTTTTGCCTCTCCTTTTTTCCTTCTTGCCCTTTTCCCAGGTTACCTGAAACGCTTGCCCAAAAGTGGTGGGTGGCTCAATACCGTCAAGGTAACAATGGGTTTTTTGGAAATGGCGGCAGCCATCAAGTTTTTCCGGTTGGCAGAAATCAAATATTGGGATGCCCAGTTTTTTACGTATGACCTTTCCATGGCCCTTACCGTGGCCATCCTGGTTGTCTGTTCCGTTTACCTATTTGGCCTGTTTCGGCTTCCTTTGGATACTCCCGCAGATTCCCTTGGGATTCCGAGGGTTGTTTTTGCTACGGTGGTTTTGGGAATCGCGTTACATTTGATCCCTTCCCTCTGGAGTCAAAGCGGGAGCGGGGGAAACCCCGTGCGAAACCGTCCCCAAGGGGTTATTTTTTCCTGGCTGGATGCTTTCCTTTTGCCTGATGAAAATGCTTCTGGGGACTCGGAAGGTCCGATTTTTGGCGGAGACTTGGCTTTGGCTTTGGAACAAAGTAAAAAGGATGGCAAGCTAGTTTTTGTCGATTTCACCGGGGTTACCTGTTCCAACTGCAAATGGAATGAAGCCAATATTTTTCCACGCCCCGAAATCCGTAAGCTCCTTGAGAAATATCACTTGGTCCAACTTTATACGGACCGCGTCCCAAACCGATTTTTCCCAGCCCAAGCGTTGGCTGATAATTCAGGATTGGACCTGAAAACAGGGGAGGAAAACCTGGAGTTTCATCGAATTGCATTTGGAACCATTCAACTGCCACAATACTTATTCCTAAAACCCAAATGATTGATTGGCTTTTTTGTATTTCACATTCCAGAAAGATTACCATTTCCTCCGAATGCCCTTCCGCCAAATTGATTCCCCGGGTATAAAGGGAAGCTGCCAGCCAAGGAGGGGCGATTCATGGGATACTTGGGAAATCGATTGGGTGTGTTGGCTTTTGGCATTTCTGGCTTTTTACCGATAGGGCTTCAAGCACAAACAACCCCCAATCAGGCGGAGGCGGGAAAAGGTTTTTCTGGCCAGGGGGGTGCCAAACCAGGCATTGCGGGTCAACCTGTTCCCGGCAGCACTCCTTTAAAGGCGGATCCTGTCCTTGACCAGTATTTAATTCGTTGGGAGCAGGAAATGACCAAGGTTCAAACCTTGGTTGCCAAACTTCAACTAATCGAGGTTGACAAGACTTTTGGGGCTCGAAAAACCTCGTTGGGAATGGCGAAATATATGAAAGCAGGGACCCAAATTGCGCCGGTAAGTTTGGCACTTTTGGAATTACGAAAAGAAAACAAACCTGAAATCGACAAAAAATATTTGTGTACCGCAAATTATCTTTACGAGATTCAATTCGAACTGAAAGAGATCAAATCGTACGAGCTTCCCAAACCAAAGCCCGGCCAGGTGGGGAATGATAATTTCCTCCTTTTCCTGTTTGGAATGAAGTCTGATGAGGTGAAAAGGCGCTATGACATCCGCCTTGCAAAGGAGGACCAATACTACGGTTACTTTGAGATTTACCCTCGCTTTGCCCAGGATAAAGCAGATTTCCAGAGGGCTCAACTCGTATTGAATCGGGCCACCGCGCTTCCCCGAAGGGTTTGGTTTGAACAACCCAATGGGAGCGAAACCACATGGGATTTGGCCGACCTTCAAACCCAGGTACCCTTGAACCGGGCAGAATTTGATCCACCGGTCCGGCCGGCTGGTTGGAGGGAGGTCCAACAACCTGCGATGGCTAGTGGGGCTTCAAGAATGCCCCGGACAAACCCATAATTTTAACGCTTTTTTAATCATTCACCTGATGAAATGAAAAACGGTTCTATTGAAATCTCATTTTGGCAAGGAGTGGGTCGATGAAGAAGTTTGCGATTCTGGCTATGGCCACCATAATTACTGGGATTTCAGCATCCCAAGCGTTGGCTCAGGGTCGGCCTGGTCAGCCTGGCGGTTTTGGCGGTGGCATGATGATGATGGGCCGCCCCGGCAATAGCAGTGCAGCTGCTCTTTTGTCCAACAAATCGGTTCAAGAAGAACTGAAACTTACCGAGGACGAGGCCAAAGAAATCCTCAAAAAATTTAATGATGAGTCGGACAATTTGCTTACCAAAATCCTGGGTGAAAAAGCCAAACCAGGCCAGGCTGCTCGCCTCCAACAAATTCGAACCCAACAAATGGGATTCGGGGCTTTCCTTGATGCTGGCATTCAAAAAAGTTTGAAGATGGATGAAGCCCAAACCAAGGAAGTAAAGGAAATTGCCGAGGATATGCGGAAGGAAACCGACGAAATGCGTAAAGAAATGGGAATGGATTTCTCCAAAATGCGCGAAATGATGACCAAAATCCAAGCCATGCAAAAGGATGCCGTAACCAAGGCCGTTGCGGTACTTAAAGAGGACCAAAAGAAAGCTTGGGAAGGCATGACAGGCAAGGCTTTCACCATGCGTAACGAGATTCCTGGCCAGCCCGGAGGCAACCGCCCTCCCCGCCGGGACCAGTAACATTTGAAACGACCTTGATTTCCGAAAGGCACCCAGAAAAATGGGTGCCTTTTTCATTGTCATTACGGAAAAAATCCCCAAAACAACCCCAGATCTCAAGGATGGGAATGGTTATGGTTATTGACAAATCACTTGCCATATTCATTGATTTCGAAAACCTGGCCTTGGGGTTTTCCCATCCAAAGGATCGATTCGACATTGAACGGGTTTTGGAAAGATTGGTCGAAAAAGGGAAAATTGTCTGCAAAAAAGCCTACGCTGATTGGTCCCGTTTTGCTCTTTATACTGGGCCCCTCCATGAGGCTGCCATTGAGCTGATTGAGATTCCCAAACGAAGCCAATCCGGGAAAAATTCTGCTGATATTCGCCTTTGTGTCGATGCCATGGATCTGGCGTATTCCAAAGACCACATCAACACTTTTGTCATTGTTTCCGGGGATAGCGATTTTTCCCCTTTGGTCAGCAAACTCAAAGAACTGGGTAAACATGTCATAGGTTTGGGTATGCAACCCTCCACATCAGATTTATTGCGGGATAATTGCGATGAATTTGTCTACTACGAGGACCTTGTTCCCAAGGAACATATTTCGCTAAGTTTTGCCGGCCCGGTTCCTGATACCAAACGAAAAGTCTTCACCCTTCTCCTCGAATCGCTCCTTGCCCTTCGGCGGGAAAACAAGGAGGTAATGTGGTCCTCAATTATTAAGGACACAATGAAACGAAAAAAACCTTCTTTTAACGAATCGTATCACGGTTATAGGTCGTTTTCCGATTTCTTGGAGGATGCCCAAAAAGCGGGATTGGTGAAATTGGAAACCGATCCAAGGAGTCGAACCTACAAGGTTTCCTTGTTTGGAGCGGAGTTGGAAACCGTTTTTCCGAAAAGGGATATTGACCAACCGGATAATCCAAACAAAAAAAGCCGTCTTTCCAAAAAAAGTCCAATACCTCCAAAAAATCCAGACAAGGAATCCGAAACCCCGAATAAAAAAAAGGATTCCAGTCCATTGAATGGAATTCCTGAAATTCCTCCCTTGTTGGAATGTCCTGCCATGCCGGTTCAATCAAGAGATGAAGGTTTGGAGGAATATTCCTTTCCCACCCGATTTAAGAAAAGTTCCTAATTCGAAATGTCCAATCCGAAGCGAAAAATTGTAATAATAGGAGGGGGAATAAGTGGTTTAACCGCTGCCTGGAAGCTTTCCCAAGATACCAAATACCATGTAACGGTTTTGGAGTCGTCCAATCGCTTTGGCGGGTGCATTCAAACCGAAATCATTGGAAAATATCTGGTTGAAAATGGACCAAATGGCTTTTTGGTAAATCAGCCCCAGGTTTGGAACCTGATCCACGAGGTTGGGTTAGAAAAAGACTTGGTCCCTGGATCAAGGCTTGCTGGGAAAAACCGGTTCCTTTGGAAAAACAGCAAATTTCAAAAACTGCCCGGGTCAGTTTTAGGATTTTTGTTTAATCCAATTCTCTCGGTTTCAGGAAGAATCAGGGTCCTTTGCGAACCCTTGGTGCCCTCGAAAAGGGATGAAAACGATGAATCCATCCGAGCCTTTGCCCTTAGGCGTTTGGGAAGGGAAGCATCGGACACATTGTTGGATCCATTTGTCTCCGGAATCCATGCCGGCGATCCTGAAACCCTTAGTTCCCTGGCAGGGTTTCCAAGGTTAACTGTTTTGGAAAAACGGTTTGGAAGCATTTTTCTGGGATTACTTAGGGGGGGATTGGGAAAAGCAAAGCTGACCAAAGGGTGTCAAAATCCAAATCTTTCCAGGATTTGGTCGCTAAAACATGGATTGGGTCAGCTTATTAATCGCCTTGAAAGCGGTCCCTTCACCAAAAAAACAAATTGTTTGGTTCATAGGGTTCAACCTCAAACGAACGGGACTTGGTCGGTGGAATTGAATTCGGAGTCACTTTATGCCGATGCCTTGGTTCTGGCTTGTCCACCCAAGGCAACCTCCGGAATCCTTAAAACAATGGATCCTGAGGCGGCGGGTCTATTTTCCCGGATTCCGGCAAATACTTTGGCGGTGGTGGTGTTTGCATTTGGAAAAAACCAGGTAAGGCACCCAATGGATGGTTTTGGTTATCTGATTCCATCCCATGAAAACCGTGATATTTTGGGTGTGCAGTGGTGCTCCTCCATTTATCCCGGGAGGGCTCCGAAGGATAAAGTCCTTCTCCGGGTATTGGTTGGGGGAATGCGGCGGCCCGATTTGGTACAACTGCCAATTGCTCATTTGGAACGGTTGGTGTTTGAAAATGTGGCTCGGGACTTAAATATCTCGGGCCAACCTGAATGGGTTCACACAAAAATTTGGAACCCAGCCATTCCCCAATACGAGGTAGGCCATTTGGACTTGGTGAAGAAAATTAGGGATGTAGAATCCCGTTGGGGAACCCTATTTTGTATTGGAAACGGGATTGGGGGAATCTCCTTGAATGATTGCGTAAGGCAGGCGGAAGAATGCGTCCAACGGATTGACGCAATGCCTTTCAATTATCAATAATTCTTCTCCATTCCGTTACCCCTTTGTCGAGGATTGCATGACAGAAATTTTGAGTTTGATTTTAGGCGGTGGCCGCGGAACAAGACTCTACCCGTTAACTGCAATGCGAAGTAAACCGGCGGTCCCGGTTGCCGGAAAATATCGCCTAATCGATATTCCGATAAGCAATTGCATTAATAGTGGGCTTAACAAAGTTTATGTGTTAACACAGTTTTTGTCGGTTAGCCTGCACAGACATATAAGTAATACTTATAAATTTGACCCATTTAGCAGAGGTTTTGTAGAAGTCCTCGCTGCCCAGCAAACCATGGAAAAATCCGATTGGTACCAGGGCACGGCCGATGCCGTTCGCCAGCAACTTCGTTATGTCCTTGAAGATTCCAACCGGGATATCCTTATCCTTTCCGGGGATCAGCTTTATCGAATGGATTTTCGAAAACTGATTCAGACCCATAAAAAATCAAATGCGGATGTCACCATTGCCGTCATTCCGGTTCCAAGGGAACAAGTTGCAGGTTGTGGGGTGGTCCGAATTGACCCTTCCGGAAGGGTCACACAATTCGCCGAAAAACCCAGATCTCCCGGCGAAATTCAAGAGTTTGAGATTCCATCGGACCAAATCCAGGCTCATGGTATTGATCCGATGGGCCGTAATTATCTTGCCAGTATGGGCATTTACCTATTCAAGCGGGAGATTCTCCTCGAGTTGCTTAATAGGGATCCTAACGCCACGGATTTTGGTAAGGAGATATTCCCAAATTCCATTAAGACCCACAAAGTTCAAGCCCATCTTTTTGATGGCTATTGGGAAGATCTTGGAACAATAAAGGCATATCATGATTCCCATATGGCATTGGCAAGCGATAACTCTCCGTTTGATTTTCATAGTCCTGAGGGGGTCATTTATACGAGAATGCGTTTTCTACCCGCATCTCGTGTTATAACTGCCAAATTGAAACATGCGCTTGTTAGTGACGGTTGTTTAATTGATGAAGGAGCAAGCCTTGAAAATTGCGTTATCGGAGTCAGGTCCCATATTGGTAATGGAACCGTTTTGAAAAACACCATCATCATGGGTGTGGATCGTTACGAAAATGAGGAGGAAATTGCTACCAACCTGGCAGCGGGCATACCTCCCTTGGGCATTGGGGCCGGCTCCATTATCCACAATGCAATCATTGATAAAGATGCCCGAATTGGAAAAAATGTCCGTATTTCCAATGAAGGGCGATTTGAAAACCACGAAGGATCCAACTATGTCATCCGTGATGGAATCGTTGTCATTCCCAAAGGTGCCATTATTCATGACAATAGCGTGATTTAGTTGTCCCTGAAAACCTTCACTAGAAGTAGCTTTCAGCTGGGGTCGATAGACAAAAATTCATCCCGATCCCTATTCGTTGCCAAATTGTCCACCCTACCCTTTCGCTTTAGTCAAAAAGAGCAATGGCCCGGCCTGGCCCCCCGTGGCAATCCCGAACCTTGATAGGGGCGAAAAGAAAATAGGCATTCCGTTTTTCCAGAGCTTTCAGATTCGTAAGGGATTCGATTCCGACCATTCCCTTTCCAGCAATGGCCCAATTGGTCCAAAGGGCCCGTTTGGAATCGACTCCTCCAAGGGTTGTCCCATCGGTTCCAACACACTTTATTCCTTTGCCTGCCAAATAGGAAACGGTCTCAGGGTTAAGGCATGGCCAACCTTCACTTAATCCGTTTAAAGGATCTTCCATAAAGGCCTTTCCACCGGGAAATGGTTTAAAATAATTATCGGTAAATCCGGTTTGGAAAAGGACTATATCGCCCCCTTTAAGGGGCCCACTGATTTTTTCATATTCCTCTATGTCCATGGTTCGAATCTCAGGGGAGCCTGGCCAATTTGCTTTTGCCAAGGTCCCTATCCGGTTCCGAACATCAATGAGGCGAACCTGGCCACAAGTCTGACTTAGGGGAACCTTTTCCGTAGTAATATCGCTGTTCCCGCGTGGACCGTAAAGTCCTTCATATTCTTTTAACCAACTCGTTACCTCAGGGGAATAAAGGTTGTTATTAAAATCCTTGGGGGGGAGGGAATAGGAGGGGGGAACCAAATGGGTCCCCGTTTGGCTTTCCATCATGTACATTTCAAACGGTTTTTTCAGGTTGGGATTAAAACCAAAGAGGATCTTGGAATAGGCTTGTCGCTGGTTCCCAACCCCCTTTCCTGGCCAGGATACCGGAAAATTTTCGGCCAATGTGACCGAAAGGTCCACGGCATTTTTCTTGCGTGCCGCTTCCACCAAACGCTTTGCAAGAGGGTTGCCAAGGATGGCAAAGGCACGACCCTCTCCGTATGCCCCACCGGCATGTTTGGGGCCGATCATGCAATAAAATGCACCTGTGGTAGGAAGGTCACCCAAACCAATGGCACTTTCGGTCCAGATCATGCCATGTTTCAGGCCAGCAAAGTGAACAGGTTCCGCCAAATCTGGTAGTGGACCCATACTTGGACTATCCGTTCCAAGAGTCATTACTTTTTTGCTGGCAAGGTATTCCATACATTCCGGATCGGGATCAGGCCAACCCGGGGATCGTTTTTCCAAAGGATCGATGAGAAATCGACGCCCTTCTGGTAGGGGTTTATAGTATTTGTCTCCATATCCCGAATAAAACAAGACGACATCCCCAGGACCAAGAGAACGATTCTTTTTTTCCCATAATTTGATTTTGGTGGCGGTTACAAAGTCGCTCCGACCGTTTGGGGTTGTGTCCAACAAATCACGACAATCAATTACGCACGCCTCACCACCAAATTGCCATGCTTCAATTTTATCCGTATAGGCGTTTCCGAATTTTCCAGCATTTGCCAAACCGGAATCAAATGGTGTAACCGAATGGGGAGGAACATCGAGTTGGGTTCCCGTGTTGCCATCAAGGATTAAAATATCACTGTTGTAGGGGCCTGAAGGACCAATCCGTTCCTCGCGATTTAATTGGAAACGGGGAAAAGTGGGCCAAGTACAAGGATAGTCTGGGGCGACCATTAGGGATAGGTCGAGGAAACGAACCTGGCTGGTTTGGCTCTGGGCAAACTGGGGCAATATGCAACCCAGGACGATTGAGAACCAAAAGGCAACCGAAGGGCAAAACCATCGCATAGATCGACTCCAAGTTTGGATTGGGGTTATTGTCGTAATTGTTTTTCCAAAGGCAATTGGCCGTCGGTTATAATTCTGTGAAACCATTCTTATTTTTGTGTGACGGGATTCCTTTGCATGGAGAAATGGCATTTTGCTGGTGGGAACTCCAAACGGTGTGGCGTTTCGAACCACCACTTGAAAAATCTCGTAAGGGAATTGGTAGCCAATCAAGGGAGGCTTGCGATTTTAACCCCAGGATAGTCCCTTTTTTGGTGCCAATCTGTCTACCCCATAAGGGAACTAAACCACAACCTTTGCCATCCTTGGGAGGTTAAAAATGTATGGGTTCCCATCCAATTCAATACCTAACCAAGAGCCTTAAAAGGCCATTAAGCAATTGCATTGGTTTGGTGTAGGTTTGGTTGGAAAAAGGCACAACAAGTCCTATTAGTGAGTCCAAGACCATTGATTTCCGCCTTTAATGTAAACCCATTTAACCTGTTTTTGAGGAGGTTCTTGTGATTATTTTATTAGGAATCGCTATTTCCATTATGGTAAATGGTCAGGTCGACCAGGCCAACCATTCTCCCATTGAGGTAGGAATGGCCGAAACGGACATCACGCCACCCATGGGATATCCCATGGCTGGGTACTACCACGAAAGGTTGGCAACCGGGAAAAAGGATCCGCTTAAGGCAAAGGCAATCGTATTTCGGCAAGGAAACATTACCGGTGCCATTATTACTTGTGACCTGATCGGAATTTCGGCTGATTTGTCAGACTCAGTTCGTTCAAAACTTTCCGGGAAAACCCAAATACCTATGGGTCAAATTGCCCTAACCGCAACCCATTCCCACACGGCCCCGGACTATTCGAAGGACTTATATTGTTGGGTTACAAAAACACCTTTCCCGGTTGGAAAGCCTCGTCATGCCGAGGCCATGATTGAAAGGATTGTGGCGGCGGGATTGGAAGCAAAGGCAAACCTTAGGCCCGCAACCATTGAGATGGGTACCGCTTTCCAAAAGGAGCCTGTGTCGTTTCATCGAAGGTTTTTGATGCGTGATGGATCGGTCCGGACTTGGTTGAACCTAAACAATCCGGAGGTGGTAAAGGCGGCAGGTCCCATAGATCCAGAATTGGTGTTTGCAAAAATCACAGATTCAAAAAGCAAACAACCCATGGGACTTGTTTCCAATTTTGCCCTCCATTTGGACACCGTTGGCGGGATGGAATGGAGTGCCGATTATCCTTTATTCATTGAACAGGCGAGCCAACAAGTACTGGGTAAGTCGGCGGTTTCCCTCTTTGGACTTGGGTGCTGCGGTAACATTAACCATGTCAATCCCTTTGGAAAACCGGTGAACAAAACCTCCTTCATTGGGAAGGCACTTTCCGATACCCTTTTCCAAACTACTCCTGTTTTGGATCCCCTTCCCGAATTGCGGATCCTCAGCCAAAAAGTTAATCTTCCCTTAAGGCAGGTGGTGGACGGGGAGGTGGCAAGGTCCTTGAAAATATTGGATTTGGTCGATGCCAAGGGCAAGGTTGATTTCCTGGATCATGTGGAGGCTTACAGGGTATTAATCATGAATCAATTCCAAAATGCCAAAGCCCCTAGTTCTTCCCGATTGGGTTGGGGCCGTAGCCAAAAATGGGACGGTGTTGGGGACAAATTGCCTGTGGAAGTCCAAGTTTTTACCATTGGCCGGGACCTGGCTATTGTTTGTTTGCCTGGAGAAGTATTTGTCGAACATGGATTGGCAATCAAGGCCGGCTCCCCATTTCGAAATACCATGATATTTGAGCTTTCCAATGTCGTCGAAACGGTTTACATTCCCAACAAAGGTGCTTATTCCCAAGGGGGGTACGAGGTTGTAAACTCGGTTACCAAGCCGGGGTCAGGCGAAATGCTTGTCGAAACGGCCCTGCAATTATTGCGAAGTCCCAGGTAATGGAATGGGAGCGCAAGGAATGGACAATGTTCAATGTGTTCATTCAAAGTCCTGGTTTGGACAATGCTAAACCAAGGCATTCGGGGAACGGTTGTAATAGGACAAAAGGAAAACAGTCCTTTTGTGTCTGGAAGGTTTTGGATTTGTTTTTCCCGACAAAGTAAAAATCTGTGGGAGAGGTGCCCATAACCTTGCCCCAATGGGCCGGTTGGTTAGAAACCATGCGGCTTGGGCCGTATCCCCATCCGATTTGGCAATTCCTTTGATTGATCGGGCCCTCCTGCGTTGCCCAGCCAGAATCACGGCTGCAACCCATTACGATTTGGCAGTTCCTTTCTATAGGTTGCCCAGGGAAATATTCCATTCCTTCTGGACTTAAACCGAAAGGAAAGGTAACCTTATAGTGGCATCCTAATTCCTTCCAAATTGCCACAATCTGCCCAAGTGTATTTGGGAATCTGCCGCCATGCTGGAATTACCTTCGTTCCATTCCCGGAAATCACCTGTCTCCCGCAGGACTTTTTTGCGGATTGGTGGTGGCCTGTTGGGTTTAAACCAGGTTTTATTTCAAGGAAGTCAAAAATCTTCTGGAACGGTTGCTCGCTCTCCGCGGGCGGAATCGGTCATTTTTGTTTTTCTCTTTGGCGGACCTAGCCAATTGGAAACATTTGACATGAAACCGGATGCCCCGGAAAAAATCCGGGGACCATTTCGTCCCATTGCCTCCCGTACTTCAGGTTTAAGGATTTGTGAACATCTGCCTCTTCTGGCGAATATATCGGATAAATATTCGGTTTTGAAAACAATGACTCATACTTACAATGATCACTCAGGTGCAGGGCATTATCTCCAAACGGGAAGGCGTTGGCATGTTCCCATAGGAGGTGGATTCAATCCCACCCAGCATGACTGGCCATCCATGGGCTCGGTAATGGATTGCATGGCTCAAAAAGGAAGGTTTCAGGATTCCCGGCCCCTACCCAATTATTTTGTCATTCCCAATAGCCTTGGCCGATTGCAGGAGGCCGGGCAATATCGGCGCCCCGGGGAGCATGGGGGATGGCTTGGCAAAACCTATAACCCAATCACTACCTCGATTGACAAGAAAAACCCCGAAGACAATCCCTACTGGCGCAGTTGTTCCGATGATGAGCTTACCTTTCAAATCGATGGTTTGTTAAAGTCAAACGAAATTCCGGGAAACAGGGTAATTATGCGGGAAACACTTTTGGGGCAGTTTGATTCCATTAGAAAATCCCTTGATAAAGCCCCTTTTTCCAATTTTCCCACTCTGCATCAAAGGGCCATAAATCTATTAACTTCGGACCTGACACGCGATGCCCTTGATTTTGCCAAGGAACCAGAAAAAACCCGGGACACTTATGGAAGGCATCTGTTTGGTCAATCCTGCTTAATGGCCAGGCGGCTGGTTGAGGCAGGAACAAGGTTTGTTACGGTCCATTATGATTGTTGTGATGGGTATTCCTGGGATTCCCACAGAAATAGCAAAGATGTTAAGGCTAACCTGCTTCCTACTTTTGATCAGGGAATGGCCGCTTTGTTGGAAGACTTGGACCAAAGGGGTTTGTTGAAAAAGACCTTGGTGGTTGCTGTTGGGGAAATGGGTCGAACACCCAAGGCCAACATGGACTGGGGAAGGGATCATTGGAGTTTTCTGTTCCCTGCCCTAATCGCTGGGGCAGGAGTAAACAGGGGGGGTGTGTTTGGCCAAACCGATCGGGATGCCTCGTTCCCCATGACTTTGGCGACAACTCCGGAGGATTTGGCGGCGACCATCTATGATTGTGTTGGTATGGACCCCAATATGACCATGATAGACCCACTTTTCAGAGAAGTAAGGATGATTGATAACGGCCGAGTCGTTCGGGAGCTTTGGTCCTAATGACTGGAAACCAGGATTTTGCATTTTCAGCAAATAGGCGTTCTTTTTTGCGCCTTGGATTGGGCGGGTTTACCTCCTTAGGATTGCCAGGAATGCTCCGCCTGCGGGCCAATGTGGAACCGGTGGAGAAAACAGCCATCATTCTGGTATGGCTTCGTGGTGGACCAAGCCATTTGGAAACCTTTGATCCAAAACCGGATGCCCCAAGCGATTACCGTGGGCCCTATAAGGCGATTGCCACCAAAACTCCCGGGATGATGATTTCGGAATTGTTTCCAAGGTTGGCGGGAATTTCAGATAGGTTTGCCCTTTTGAGATCGATAGCCCATAATGGCGGAGGTCATCCTGCCGGTTCGCTCCAAATGCTTTCAGGGGACCCGGATGCACCCGATAAACCCGGACCAAAATATCCAGACTGGATGTCGGTTGCCAACTACTTTCGTTCGGGAGAGATGCATTCCCTTCCCCATTATGTTGCTGTAAATCCAATTGATAATTACGACAATTTTGTTATTGCTGGACCTACCTATTTGGGAACCGCTTTTGATGGTTTCAAGGTATTTGGGGATCCTAGTAATCCACAATTCCAGGTTCCCAATGTGGGTTTGCGTGACCGGGTGAAACATCAACAATTGACGGATCGGGTAAATCTTGCTCGTTCCTTTGATCGTTTTCGCGATACGGTTGACAAATCACAAGGGAGCTCTTCCTTAAACCGGTTTGAATCCCAGGCAATGGCAATGTTGACCAGTGCAGATGCCCGTATTGCTTTTGATTTATCTCTTGAACCGATCCGGGTTCGTGACGCTATGGACTCCATGCCTGGGGACAACAATGTTTAATGGCAAGGCGGTTGGTTGAGGCCGGAGTGGATGTGGTGACAACCGAATTTGATGGTCCCCTGTGCGGAAGGGTGGCCAACTGGGATGACCATGCGGTTAATCAACATATTTTCGATGCCATGAGGTTCCGTGCTCCTTCGTTGGACCAAGCGATTTCTGCTTTGATAGAGGATCTCTACTTAAGGGGCCTTGACCGTCGGGTATTGGTAGCTGTAGGGGGAGAATTTGGCCGCACACCCCGTATTAGTCATGTGGCATCCAGTGGTGGCGGGGTGGGGAGTGGAGCGGCCGGGGTGGTTCAACCTGGTCGTGACCACTGGCCCCAGGCCGGTTCGTTTTTGTTTGCCGGGGGGGGAATCCGGACTGGCCAAGTGATTGGGGCTACTGACAAAAAGGGGGAAGAGCCGGTGGATCGAAGGGTTGGTCCAGAGGATTTCCTGGCAACAATTTACAACCACCTGGGCATTGATTACAAGGAAGCAACGCTTCGCGACTATTCTGGCCGCCCCACCCCCATTATTCGAATGGGTGAGGCGATAAAAGAATTGGAAGCCATGGGTTAATTGGCTTAGCAAAGGCCATCCACTTCAAATTTTTTGCGATATGTTTTCTTCACAAATGCATTGGCTTCGGGATGGTTGGTAACTTTCATTTCCTTCCCGTTCCAATCAAGGACCTTGCCTGGAAATCGGGTAGAAAGACAACCTAAAAGGACTGTTTCTGTCAGGGGGCCAGAATAGGAAAATGGGGCCGAAGTTTTTCCATTACCTCGTACCGCTTCCACAAATTGGCCGTAATGATCATTTCCGGCAAGTTTTGGACCATTATAGGTGGCAAATTTTTCCTTGGGTAAAAGGATGGGTGGGCCGATATAGGGGGAATAGAGGATGCCTCCGGTTCCAATGTAAATGGATCCCTGGTCAGAAAGGGGATTACCTTCAAGCAGTTTGACCAATTCAGCCCCTGGACGAAGGTTTCCATCATACCAGGTAAGGCTGACGGTTTCTGTGGTGTGGATACTTCCAGGAAATTCGTACCGAACCTGGGTATGCAAACCCCAACTGTCCGGATAGGTACCACCCTTTTCGCAAACCACCGTTTTTGGATACCCTACCCCAAGGGACTCGTAGACAGGATCAAGGATGTGGCACCCCATATCACCAAAGGTTCCAGTCCCAAAATCCAATCGTTTGCGCCAATTACCAGGGTGATAATAATTTGTAAGGAAGGGGCGTTCCTGGGCCACGCCAAGCCAGCCATTCCAATCCAAGGTAGGAGGCACATTGTCTTTTCTTGTTGGTTTAGGGGTGTTGTCCCCCCATTCCTTTCCCGACCAACTATGAACAGCTTTTACTTTACCAATGGCTCCGGAATGGACCGTGGCAACCACGGTGCGATGAACCTCATGGGAATGGATTTGTATTCCCATTTGGGTAATGAGTTTTTTTTCAGCGGCAACCTCCGTGAGTCGCCTTGCTTCAAAAATCGTTTGGGTAAGGGGTTTTTGAGTATAGACATGCAGGCCCCGATTCATTGCCGCCATGGTAATGGGTGCATGCATATGGTCTGGCGTGGAAATATTGGCACTTTGAAGATCCTTTTCTTTGTCTAGCAGGACCCTCCAATCCTGATAAACACGAACTCCGGGAAACGCTTTGGTGACCTGATCCAATCGGCTGCTGTCCACATCCGCAACCGCAACCAGGCGGAATCCTTGGGACCTGGAAAGGGATTGAATATCGGACCATGCCATACCTCCGGCCCCAAAACTGGCATGAAGTACTGTGTCCGTCGGTGCCGTCATGCCATGGCGGGGAAACACTCCTGGGAGTGTCAGGGCCCCGGCAAAAGCTTTGGCAAAGGTCCTGCGATTTACCCTGTTGGTTGTTTTCGGAGGCTTATTCATGGTGATTTCCTTGGGTGTTCCAGGGGGTAGGTAGGTAAGGATTGGTCTAGGCAATTGAAAAGAGTCGGCAACTGCCAAAACCGCTAAATGGTTTTCGAAAAGAACATTAAAAAGTGGTTGATTGCCATCTTTGACTTTACAAAAATGCGATTTCCTGATTTCGGTTTTTTACACCGATGGCAATGGCCTTCCACCGCCATTTTCGCAAATTGGATCAGAATCACTCCGAACCTAAAAATGTAAAGTCCCTTTGCCCGGCCTAATGGAGCCAAACATGGACCTTGAAAACTTTGACCGATTCCTTAATTCCCCTTGATGAACATAACGGTAGCCACTTTTTATCAATTTTGCCAATTAGGACCTTTGCCTGAACTTAAGGTGGAGCTTTTCAATTTAATGAGGGCCTGGGACCTTCGGGGAACGATTTTACTGACCCCGGAGGGAATCAATGCCACCATAGCAGGCCCCCCTCAGGGATTGGATGATTTATTTAACCGATTGTACCAATTTGAAGAACTTCGAAAACTGGAAATCAAGACCAGCCATTGTGAAGTCCAGCCCTTTCGCCGTGCCAAAGTCCGCCTGAAAAAAGAATCGATTTCGTTTGGTCAAGTCCTTTCCGGTTTGGAACCAACCGGAATAAATGTGGTCCCTGGAGATTGGAATAAACTGATTGCCCAACCGGATACTTTAGTCCTGGATTCCCGCAATCGTTACGAAGTGGAATTAGGCACCTTTGAAAGGGCCAGAAATCCAAATATTCGGAAATTTCGGGACCTTGCGCAATATGTGGACCAAAATCTTGATCCCATGGAGTTTCCCCGAATTGCTACATTTTGTACCGGAGGAATTCGATGCGAAAAACTGACCACATTCCTTTTGAAAAAAGGGTTCAAGGAGGTATTTCAGCTTCAAGGTGGTATTCTCAAGTACCTGGAAGTGGTACCAAAAGAGGAAAGCCTTTGGGTTGGCCATTGCTTTGTTTTTGATGAACGGGTTGGTGTAGGGCACGGGTTGAAGCCAATGGCCCTGAATCGTTAGATGTAAAGTGGATCCCCTTTTTTTCATTAAGGTATTTTCCCAGCCAAGGAGTCCTGTTTATGAAGCGAACAATTGCATTGGTTATGGTTTTGACCTTGGGAAGTATTTGTCCCATTCTCCTTCAATCCCAGGATACCAATCCTTCCGATTGGATTCACCCCTATAACGGAAAGGACCTCACCGGTTGGTCCTATAAAACAGGCAAATCCTTTGAAGGAATGGCAGAATCATCCGATGGACGATATGAGGCCAAAGGGGATGCGATTATCGTCAAGGATGGCAAGGGCATCCGCCAACTTTGGACAACCGCCCAATTTTCAGGCGATATGGAAATTCGGGTCGAATTTCGTGCCGAGGTGAATGCCGATAGTGGATTTTTTGTTCGTGGACCCCAGTTACAAGTTCGGGATTACCTGGTGGCCGGCCCTTACAAATCCTTAAAGAAATATAAGCCTCAGGATTGGAACCAAATTGTTGTGGTGATCAAAGGCAATGTAGCCCATTGTACCTGCAATGGAGAAATCCTTGAGGCAAAACTCAAAGTTCCCGCTTCGGGCGGAATTGGGTTAGAGGCGGATCATGGTAAAATGGAATATCGTAACCTTAGGATTCGGAAGCTTTCCTGATTATCAGTAGGAAGACCCTTCCCGTTGGTTAAGGTTGCCTTCAAAAATGCGATGGCAACCTTGGACCATGCCTTAGAAGGCATTGAGGGATTGGTCCCTTGGTCGTTTCAAAAGGAGGGTTTGCTTTTGAATATGATGGAAACAAGTAATTCCACCGGGTAATGCAAGGGATTTATTCTTAGCCCCGATCAGTTTCCAAAATTGTTTGTAATGGGCTCTGGTTAGGAACCCCCTTGGCCACCGTAAAAGTATGATTATCTGTTCAAGGACCGACATGGAACCATAGGGCCCAAGAAGTTTTAGTGCCGCAACAGGGAGGATAACCTCGTCAGGGCCAGCAAATACGGCGTGTTTGGCTATCCAAACACGAATTCGGGACCGTTCTTTCCGATGTATTATTCGGGTATGCCAAGCCAATCCAACCAGGCTGGACGGTACAGACTTTCCCATCATCCTGGATAATTGGGGAAGGATTTCATTCCTGATGCGATTTCGGGTGAAATGATTGCATTGATTTGTCGCATCCTGGCAGAATTCCAAACCAGAATGAAGGAGGTATCGCCTTAAAGTTTCCTGAGGAAATTCAAGTAAAGGACGAACAAGCGTGATTTCGGGGTCTAATTTTTTTTTGAAAGCGATTCCCTTGAGGCCGCTTGGGCCGGTTCCTCGCAGAATATTAAATAATACGGTTTCGGCCTGGTCATTGGCATGGTGGGCGGTCAAAATCCATTGGCTTCCCCTTTCTCTAGCTACCTGAACCAACCAATTGTAGCGAGCTTTGCGAGCATTGGCCTCGAGATTACCTCGCAGGTCCAAAAGGGGCTCTACAGGTGACCCGGTGGCTAGCTGAATCCGATTGGGGTAGTGGGTTTTCAATGATTGGGCCATGTCCATGACAAATTGGCAATCATTATTGGATTCTTGACCACGAAGGCCATGGTTAAAATGGGCCAAAATCAGAGGCTGGTGGCATTCTTTTGCCAAAAGGTGGACCAAGGCCACACTATCGGCACCGCCTGAAACCGCTACCACCATAGGCTCCAAGGGTAATTTCAATCTTACCAGGCATGCGGAGAATTCCCGGCGGAAACGGCCAAGCCAACGAGGCTCTTCCCTTGAGGAATCAGGTACCGACATTGCGGAAATCCCTTAGCGCTTCCACTGGATTCCCTGACCGCATCAAGGATTCTCCAACCAACACCATACGAATGCCCGCATTCCATAAGGCCTGAACATCATTTCGGGATTGAATCCCGCTTTCGCCAACAATCGTAACCCCAGCAGGCACTTTACTTGCAATTCTTAGGGTTGTATTCATGTCCACTTCAAATGTTCGAAGGTTTCGATTGTTTACCCCAATCAAGGTAGCCCCGGAATTTAAAACACGATTGAGGTGGGATTCATCATGAAGTTCGACCAAGGCTTCCATTTTCCATTGGTGAATGAACGAGACCAATTCAGCCAATTTTCCATCGTCCAGTATATCCGCGATCAATAAAACAAGGTCCGCCCCGGCTGCCCGCGCTTCCAGTATTTGCACCTTGTCAATGATAAAATCCTTTCTTAAAACGGGTGGCCCCCCAAGATTTGCTACGGCTTCCAGATAGCCAATATCACCTTGAAACCATTTTTTGTCGGTAAGGACGCTAATGGCAGTAGCATCACCCTGAATGTATGCCTTCGCTTGGGTAATAGGGTCAAAATGGGATTGAATCACTCCGAGGGAGGGTGATGCTTTTTTGATTTCCGCAATAACACCCATGCCTTTTTGGGAAGCAATAGCCTTCCAAATGGACTTGATCGGAGGTCCCTTTTTTGCCATGGCTTCCCATGATTCAAGGGAATTTTCTCCATAGGCAATCTCTACTTCCCCGATTTTGCTTTCAATGATTTTATTCAGGAAATCCGACATCGTTATCAACCTGTATCTTGAAAGGGAATCGATTTTTTCCACCAAGGGAGTTTTTGGTTTTGCCTGATCCTGAATCCAAAGAAAACCACGCCACCCAAGCACCTTTTTTGGGGTTGCCTGAATGGGGAGGCCTGGCGCAATTTGTTTCCCTGTACTTTAGTTTACAATTCCTCGTGGCGATAGCTTCCTTATTGGTAGGTGGCTTGGGAATGGATCCTATGGCAACGGATCCTGAAGGATCCTTGGTGAGTGGTGGGCAAAACAGAATTTTGCAGGGAATCCTTGGGCAAATTGCAGCCTTTTTCCCAGGAATGGTGATCCTTCGCATTTGGTCCGGGCCTTCGGTTTTCGGCTTGGGCAATTTGGGAAATCCTGTCCGCTTGCTTGGGGAATTTGTGATTGTGGCGTTGGGGTGTCATTTGATGCACCAAGGGGCACTTTGGATCAACCAGCATGGTTTTGGATTTGGCCCCCAACCCCATCCTTTCACCAAATTGGGTGGGCAGAATCAGGCCATTGGGGTGTGGCTTGCCTTGATTTTAGCCGCTTGTTTCGTTGCCCCGGTAAATGAAGAAATCATTTTTCGAAAGCTTACAAAAATGTGGTTGGGAGGGCCAACCGGAATTCGGTTCCTATTGTGTTTGGCAGCAGGGGCCGCCTTTTTGGGAGCATCCCATAACCCGTCTTCTGGTATTTTCGAACGGGCTTTACCAATTGCCTGGGTTACCCTTCTCTATGGATTAATCACCCTGGGAAAGTGGAGCCCGGAAACAAAATGGACAATTGCATCTGCCGCATTGTTTTCGGCTATTCATAGTTTTGCCTGGCCAACCCCTATACCCCTATTTATTTTTGGCCTGTATCAATCAAGGTTGATGGGCCGGACGGGTGGATTGTTGGCACCCATATTGTTTCACAGTTGGTTCAACCTGATTGGTGTGGTAGGGCTTTGGTGGGAAATATCGCCAAATTAATCAAGCGACTTCCAAAGAAATTGGGCCAACCAGACTTTGGCATTCCCAATTGGAACCAAGGTCCCAATATCCCCGACGAAGATATGCCAAGGCAATCCAGGTTCCTGAGGAAATTTCAACGAAAGAACAAATTCGCCCCAATTCTTTTCCGTCTTTTGTTAAAGGGCCGGCAGTCAACGCATTTGCTGAGATTTTGACTTTGCGTAATTTCCGGTTTAGTTGGCCTCTATCTCGTGCCATGACAATAGGTTCTTGCCCCAGGTAGCAGCCCTTGTTATCAGAAATGGCGGTAGTTGGCCGATCCACCTCCATTACCCGAACTGTGGCATCCAATTCGCATGGTTCTTCGGGAAGGCCAGCCAAAATACGAAGGCCCTGGAAGGCGGTTGTGCCATTGGGCATAGCTCCCAAATCAACCAATGCTTGCCAAAGGGTGGAAGCCCTCTCCTTTAAAACAATAAGGTCATATCCGACATATCCCAAGAAATCATGACGGCGGATGCTGGTTGGAATGTGGCCCTGGATGGACCGAACCATATGTTGATGTTGGCCCAAATCCGGAATAGTATCCTGAACTGCCTGCTCCAATAGATGGGTAGAATTTAAACCACAAATGTGGAATTGGGCAAATTCATTGGTTCGATCGGCGAGATCCACCTGTTCGCTAACCAAATGCTTGTCAAGGTGCCCGATCATGGATAATCCCGTTCCAGGGGAAAGGTCTAGCCAAAAAGCATGGCGGCCATCAGACAATTGGATGTGGTATATATTTGCAAAACTAATGTAACGGGCTGACTTATCTGCGAAGAAAACTTCGCATCCTCCTCCTAGTGGTAATTCTTTAATATTGTTGGAACAAAGGTTGTGCAAAAAATTGGCCGCATGAGGGCCAGTTAATTCTACCTTGCTTCGATGGGATTGATCAAAAAGTAATACATTTTGACCATGCCAGGATTTCCAATCAGGCTCATTTGGAAAGGAGTTATGAAGTGGCAAATGGTCAAAGCCGGTAAAGGGTGCCTGAAAGTGCATTTGGTTTGGGTCCGATTTGATCACTATTTTAGCCCCAATGGCCATCTTCAAGAACGAGCCACGGTCCCTCTTTGGTAAGGTCAGGGGATCCTGGATGGAAAGCCACGGCTAATCCTTTGGCTAATTCGGATTGTGAGGATCCCCAAAGGTGAATCGTATTTTTGGAGAGAATTCTAGCCCACAGGCGGGCCATGGTGTCCCCAAAGGGGATACCCCCGAGACGCAAATCCGCAATGCTTTGGGCCGAGGGTTCCTTTCCTTCAAGCGAAAGGTGAATGGGGGAACCAGGTTCGAGCATTTCCGCAAGACGACATGCCGCATCCACCATTTGGTCAAAAGGAATGGTTTCTAATGAGGTCCAGCGGGCAAGGCCAGCTTTGAAAGGAACAGGGGATACCTGGGAATCGCTCGTTTTTTGCGTAAAGGCATGGTCCAGGGCTTTGTCGGACCCAGCGATAAACTGCGAGGGGTTTCCCCCTTTACCCGGCAACGCCATGATAAAAAAAGGAGCACCAAGGAGCCAGCATGCCTCTCTGGAGGAGGCGATTTCTTTGGAATAATCAGGACGAAATTGTTTGGTAAAGGCAACTTTTTGTGGGCCATTCGATGGTTTTTCTGCCAATCCCGGCCAAAGTTGATGGCAACCCCCCAAAGGGCCCCGATGGGCTCGAATTCCTGCATAACCCGCCACTACAATTTGATCGGCATCAATTAATCCTCGGGAAAAGGAAATCCTTTCCCCGGTTGCGGATACCGCAACGATTGCATTACGGTTGGGATTCGATCGTTCATGCACTGTAATAATGGCTTCTTCAAATCTTTCGGGCAAATGTGCAATGAGGAGTGCTTCCATGGTTGCGTTTTCAACCAAAAAAGTGATCTGGTGGACCTCAATCCCGGCTTGAAGAATTCGGTCCAGGATGGACTCTAACAAGTCTTCCCTGGTGCAAAACAAATGATCAAGGACAATAAAAACATTATCCGAGGGGGTAAATATTTTGGAAAGCGGGGGATAAAAATAGGGTTGATCCAATGCCGTTGATAGCCCCGCTACAGGATTTAACAATGCAGGAGGGGGGGACAACACAACCAATTGATTGCTAATCACCTCCCCCTCAAGCGGATTTGTTTCTTCTGAAAACCCTGCAGCGCCAGAAGCATCGGGATTATTCAAGTTTGACATCCAATTCCAAGGCTTTCCCTTTGCGAATGATCCCTATTTTGATGGTTTGCCCGGCTTTTTTCCCTTGCATGATTTCCATGTAAACTTCGATGTTTTTTATCTCTTTGCCATCGATTTTAACGATCTTGTCTTCAGCCTTGATACCTGCCTTGGCGGCAGGCTCCCCCTCCGTTACACCCTCCACAGCGACGCCTTTTTCATCCTCGTTATAGCCTGGCCGAAATCCCAACTTTGGTCCCCCTTGGCGGGTTCCTCCGGTGCGAGTGGTTTTGACTTCGATGAATTTTGGTTTCTCTTTAATGGAAGCCAATTCCCCGATTATTTGCGAGCTAAATCGGATTATTTTATCCATTCCCTCGTAATTGATTTTATCAGGGGTATCGGTCGGCCGGTGGTAGTCCTCATGAACATCGGTCCAAAAGAAAAGGACAGGTATTTTTTTCGAGGCGAAAGAACTATGGTCGCTTGGCCCAAAACCGCTTTTTTGGCGGATGGTTGTGAAATCGAAGCCCTTGTTTATTTTATCCAAAAGGAGCTCAAAACCCTCTGAAGTACCGGAGCCCTGGACTAACATACGGTCTTTTTTGGAATCCTTATCGGGTCTTAATCGCCCAACCATGTCCAAATTGACCATTGCGGCGGTTTTTTCAAGGGGGTAAAGCGGTTCCTTGCAATAGTGAACGGATCCAAAAAGGCCAAGCTCCTCCGCACTAAATGCGATAAAAATCAACCTCCGTCCCTGGCGGTTTTTTTGGGAAGCGAATCGTTTGGCCAGTTCAAGCATCGCGGTTGTTCCTGAACCATTATCGTCGGCTCCCTGGTGTATGGCCACAACCCGACCGGCACCCAAACTGCCAAACCCTCCCGACCCAACATGGTCATAATGAGCCCCAATAACAATGGCCTCCTCTGCCAAGGGGCCACTTCCCTCCAGGACTCCGACCACATTTCGAACCGGGATTACATTACCCCGTTTGAGGTGGGCATCCATGGTTACCGAAAACCCTTTGATTTCTGCACTCTGGGGTTTTAGTTCTTTATCAATGGCCGTTTCTTTATCCTCCAATTTTCCTTGTCCAGAGGCACTTAACAGGGAGTCTGCCAGTTTTCGACTAATCATGAAGACCGGAATTTTTCCACCAAATCGATTGGTTGCCAGGTAAGCAAAATCGATAAGGGCATCCGTTTCGGCTGCGCCATGTTTGTCGTTGACAAAGATCACGCCCGCAGCGTTGTGTTTTTGGGCGTTTCCAATTTTCTCGGTTAGGGAAGACAATGTTCGACGACGATTGGGGGTCTCAAAACCATCGTCTTTGCGTCCTTGGCGGGGGGCATCACGAAGAATCATTACAATTTTTTTCTCGGCGTTAATGGATTGGTAGTCATCGTAGGTCCCTTCTTTACCCATTGTGATTCCATACCCGGCGAATACCAAAGGACCTTCGGTTTTTCCCTCGGAACCCAATGCGATCAGGGTTGCATCCGGGATTTTTTTCCCTGGTTCGACCACAAAGGCTTTGGTAATTCCCTCTGGCCCTTTGAATTCGATGGTAGATGGTTCATTCATTACCACCCCACCCACGGTGAAGGGTTGGAAATAGGTTCCATCTTTGGTTAAAGGCTTTAAGCCAATTTCCTTAAATCTGTCGGCAATGTAGTCTCCAGCCCGGAGCAGGCCATTGGTAAGTGGACCTCGGCCTTCCCTATCCGGGGAAGCCAGGTAAAAAAGGTCATTTTTAAGGCGTGAAATGGTTGCAGGGCTTGAATTGTCCAAAGGGGCCGATTTATCTTTCTCCGCGCCGATGGAGTGATTTACCAAAGTAGCACTAATCGCTACCAGACAAAATAAAAACCTTTGGAATTTCGCCTTGTAAAAATTCAACATGAGAACCTCTTTGATGAATGCAATGGTGGCCAATGCCACAAAACTTTCAGGCCCCTACCCTACTACTACTCTAGGTTGTAACGAGGTTTCTGGCTGGGCTTTGCGAATTAATTCATGCACAAGCCACGGAACATTCCCTTCCCCAAATAATAGAAACCCAAGCGTTGCCTTTAGGGAATTGTCATCTGACCAGCCAAAGTGGATCTCGGGCGGTTTATTGTACTTTGCCAAATCCAAAGCAAGGGCCGCTAAAACATTGGCAATGGAAGCACAACGAGTGATTTTTAGCACATACCGATTGGATCCATAAATCACCTCAACAATGGGCCTAACAAGGAATTCGCTAGCATCCCCTCGCACGACCTCGACCAAAAGGATGTTGACATCGGAGGGAATGCGGTGGTCCTTTCGGATGATTTCTTCCTTGGTGTCCAAATCCCGTTGTCCGGGACGGTGGGGTACAAGGATTGGGATTTCCAAAGCTTTAATGGAGTTGAAAAGGAATTCAGAGTTCTCGTCTTTAAACTCGAATCCGGCAAAGCGTAGTTCGGTGGATCTCATGAAACGGGAGGTAAAGGAAGCCACAAAAATGGCCAAAATAAAGCAACTGGCAATTTGGATACCTACAGGCTTTTCGATCACGATTGCGATACCAGTGTAAAGAAATACTAATCCGACCCCGATGAAGTACCAAGGAATCCGGGCCAAACCCGTATGTGTGCTGGATCGGTAATACTCAATGGCGCTGGCGGTTGCCGCACTTAAAATCAGCATAATCACCCCGGTTGCATATGCATCCCCTTGGGCCTGAACATTTGCCCTGAAAATAAAAGTCACAAGGATATTGATCAAAGTAAAAAGGATTACCAAAGGTTTTACGGCCTTGGCCCATTCCGGGGCCATGCCATATCTCGGCAAGTACATGGGTACAAGGTTAAGCAAGGCTGACATCGCACTGGCACCGGCGAACCAAAGAATGGCGATGGTGGAAATGTCGTAAATGGTTCCAAAGGTAGACCCAAAAAGGAAATGCCCTTCTCCCAACCCGACCAATGGGCTTTCACCATGTGCAAGGTATGCCAAGGCCCGGTCTTTGGCTTTTGCCGGGAAAGTTTCGCCAAAAGCGTTCACCAGATCATGGGAGGGAATCAGGGTGGTTACACAAATGGCAGAACCAAGCAAAAGGACAGACATGATCAAAGCGGCAGTCAATAAAAGGAATCCGGTGTGCCTAATGCGCCCTTTAAGGTCGTTGGGATCCTTACCCCCCGAAATAAGAGGCATGATCGCAACGCCTGTTTCAAAACCGCTAAGACCAAGGGCTAAAGCGGGAAAAAGGACCATACAAACAGTTGCTACGCTTCCCAAACCAGGGGTGGTTACCCAAGGAACAGCTTTTTCCAACTGCCATTCAGTAACAAACCAAACCGCTCTTCCCTCCGGGGAGACTACTTTGGCCCACCAATCCAAAAAAGGTTGGGGATTCTGTACCAAATAACCTAAACAAGATCCGATCAGAATGACATTCAGAATCAGGAAAACCGCAACAATTACCACCGCCAAACCAATTACCTCTTTGAATCCGCGAAGGAACATTCCTCCCAGGAGCATCAAAAGGAAAAGGGTGATACCTATTTGTTGACCCTGGTTGCGGTTGGCTACTTCGATTTCTGCGACCCGTTCGAGGTTCAGTTTTTGGGATTCATCGTCCAAACCATTCCATTCAGGATGTTCCTTTGCACCAGATTTGATTTCATCCATCGTAGCATCAAGGCGGGAACCAGGCCAGGACGGGTTGGCAATCAAATGGGCGGTTGCATCGGCGGCGGACATGGTTTTGGTAATTACAAAATCGGTGGCGGCAAACCCCAGCAAGGTGATTACAACTACTTTACTCCACCAACCTTTAAGCAATTTTTCCAACATCCCGATGGATCCCAAACCAAAAGGGGATTTCGCGGCAACATAGAGGTAAACAGGGTAGGCCCCAAACAGGGTAACCAATACCACAACCACCGTGGCAAGTGGGCAAAGGTTGCCCGTGGCAGCATAGGCAATGGAGGGTTGGTAGCCCAAGGTGCTAAAGTAATCCACCCCGGTCAGGCAAAGGGCCCAAAGCCAAAAAGTTTTATGGTGTTGATTTGGAGTGGGATCTGGTGAATAGGGAGGGATGGTCTTAATTTCTGACATATATTACCGAACAGCACACGGATGTGCTGAACGGACCAGAGTGAAGGTGTCCAGTTATTTTATATCCAAAAGGAATGGAACTGAAACCACATTGGTTTGGAAAATGCGGTAAGTGACGGCCTGGGAAAGAAATTTGACTTGGTAAAAAGGGATCCATTTGATGCAAAGTATTGATCGGATAAGTGTTTTGGAAAAGGTATTGGCCCTTGCCGGGAAATCAGGAGAGGAGCACGAGGTAGCAAAACATATCATTAATACATGCATTGGTTGGGGAGTGTCCCCATCGCAAATTCATGTGGATGATTCCCCTTCAAGAATCCAGTCGGCCTGTACCACGGGAAATTTGTTTATTTCTTTTCCAGGGGCCAGGCCTGGTCCGGAAATCCTGATTTCTTCGCATATGGATACCGTACCCTTGTGCATTGGGGCCAAACCCGTTCTGGACGGTGGGCGAATTGTCCCTGCGGGGGCAACAGCCTTGGGCGGCGATAATCGAACCGGGGTTGCGGCGATGCTTTGCCTGATTCACCTGATCCAGTTCAAGAAAATTCCTCATCCGCCCTTGGTGTTCCTATTTACCATTCGGGAAGAAAGTGGACTTCAAGGATCACGGTATTTGGACCAGGCGAGGATAAAAGGGTGTTTGTTTGGAATCAATATTGACGGCGGGAGCTGCATTGAGGGAACCAAAGCAGCGGTCGGGGCCAACCGTTTTACGGTGGAAATTCACGGAAAAGCAAGCCATGCCGGTGTCCATCCAGAAAAAGGGATTTCGGCAATTATGGTAGCTGCCTTGGCAATGGAAAATATTTTCAGGGGAGGCTGGTTTGGCAAGGTCCATCAGGGAGGAAAAACCGGTTCAAGTAATATTGGGATACTTTCTGATTCCGAAGGATTGGCGATTGGACAGGCAACCAATGTGGTTACGGATTTTGTCCGGATAAAGGGTGAATGCAGAAGTATGGACCCGGACTTCATGAATGAAATTACGGAAGCCCACCAATTGGCCTTTGAAGGTTCCTCGAAAAAAATTCTTGACCATCAGGGAAATACTGCAAGGGTACATTTCCAAAAACAGTGCGAATATCGTCCATTTATTTTGCCCCAAAATTGCCCAGTCATTTCCCTTTTCGAAAAGTCGGTCCTGGCCTTGGGTAAAACACCCCTTTTAAAGGATGGCAGGGGTGGCCTGGATGCGAATTGGTTTTTTGAACATGGAGTTCCTTCCCTTACGATAGGGGCAGGACAAAACCAAATCCATTCCCTGGGCGAATGGGTTGATTTGGTTCAATTCCAAGGAGCATGTGATTTATTGGAGGTAATGGTTTCGAAGGCCACGACCTAATCCTCAAAGTTTAATACCGGAAAAGGGAAATTCCCTGTTGGTATTTCATTTCCTCAAAGGAGGACACCATTTTGGGATTATGCTTTGGAAAGAAATCTCGGATTGGGGGATACCATGTTTTCAATCGTAGCAATGGTGGCAATGGTTACAGCATCGGAACCGGTTGCTTTCAAAGGACCTTGGGCGACACCCGGGTGGCCCGTTTATATCGGACATTGCAAGTCCAAGATTTATGGCTCTCCCTATGCCTATTCCGGAACTTATACCATGTACGCGGTGTATTATGGAGCCTTTGGAACTTCGGTTTATGAAGCACCCTTGGTCCCTGGGACCTTGGGGATTTTGGCGGATCAATCAGGACCTTCGGCCGATTTCAAGGCCCAGGTGGAAAAACCAGCAACCAAGCCAAACAATCCCCCACCCCAAGCCAAACCAATAGTGATTCCAGAAATAAACACGCCTTTAAAGAAGGTTGATAATCGCGCGGAATTGAATGTGAGTGTTCCCGAAGGCGCAACCCTATTTGTAAATGGTATTCCCATGATCACCAAATCTGGCATGAGGAGTTTTGTGACCCCTGAATTGGCCCCAGGCAATACTCATTTTTACGATATCAAATGGAAAATGGGTAAAGGATCAACGGCTCAAAATGGAGAGAAGACGATAGAAGTTCAAGCCGGGAAAAGGTTTACTGTATCCATTGGAACGGGAAATAATGTACAGTTGGTTTGTGCACCAAAATAAATTCCTGGCCTAGGCACCCACCTTGCCTCGGAATTTATTTTCCTTTGGGCCAAATTGTTGCACAATGTGGATTTGGAATGAAATGTATATTAGCTCGTTAAAAAAAACGAGTAAACAAATAGATAATCAAGCCAAGGGAACCCAAGAAAATCAATAAGCGGATTTGCCACCATAAGGCATCCCTCAGGATTGCCGGCCATTCATCGTATTTTGTGGCACTATAAACCAAACCTACAAGCATAAATAGCGGGGGTAGGTACCAAAAAAAATGGTTCATTCGGGTGCAGAAGGTAAATTCTGCTCCTCTTTTTGAAATGGCTTAATGGCAAACTTTGGCGTCGGAAAGGTTGGCCCGGCAAATGCGTCAAAAATCACCAAAAGATTCAATGCCCCTGCAATTACTGTGAAAATCCAGCCCAATTCCCATATTTTATCACCTTCCGTTTGCAGTTGATTCAATTCTGATTCCGGAGCGGTGCGCATAAATGTGCCAAGGAATGGCAACCCGTTATCGACCTCCTTCGGTTTATAGTCGATAGAGGTTTCATCCGGGTACGCATACCATTGGATTAAGGCGGGCCAAGCCGCCAAACCTACCCAAAATTGACCTGCAAAGGGGATCCGATTCCATAGAGGGCGGGGTATGGAAATACCAAGGGCAATTTCCATTTTCCGGTACCGGTTTGGATCATCCGCTCTTGGCAAATAGACATTTTTCCAATGGCCTAAAGCAAGTCCCCAGAAAAACAAGCAATTGATACAAAGGAAAAATAAGACCCCTTTACCAATTTTACCTCGTTTGATTTGACCAAGTCCAGGAACAAGGTAACTAAGAAAACCTGCTACGGGATCCAATTGGGTGTTTTTGGAATCGGGAGGTGAAGGGTTCGTTAAATTTGCCATTGGAATTTCAGGTAACACCGTTAACCGAATTTATGAATCAAGTTGCTTATAAAGTTTGATGGTATCAAACTGTCGGCGATTGGCAATTCCAACCAATCGCTTGCGACCAGAATCCCTGAGTAAGTTAAAAAGGTAAACCCCAAAAAGCCAAGGAAATAGCGACCGCCGCTAGTAATTAAGTATCTTCCCGGGGGGCCAAGGAACCGCAAAGGGAGGTCGATGAGAGCATTGATCCCCCAAGTTAACCCAGTTTCTCCAAAATCATCAACGGCGGATATTTGCGTTGCTTTAGGTTGATTTAGGGAATTATGGGTGGTTTGGGATGTTTGATGAGGAAAGGGTAAAGGATTATTGGTCCAATCGGGATGATTGAAAATGGGTTGGGCTAATGGGGTCGTTTGCTGGGTTCTCCAATTATCCGCCAGGGGTCCCCATGTGGAATGGGAGGGATTCCAAACGGATTCCACTTGGAATCCATGTTCCAAACTCGCAGGAGGTTTTAGGAACGGGTTTTGGCTAATTGGATGGGACAATTGATTTGAGGCTGGCAAGGATTGTGCAAAATGGGAAATTGGTCCTTTGGGCGTTGGTTGAGCATGGGATTGAGGCATTAAGCCATCGGATGAAGGGTTTTTAACCATTTTTTGCAAAATGGATTCCAATTGGTCCAGCTGTTGTCGAGTAGGATTCCATTGTCCTTGATGGTTTGCGTTTCCTTGATGTGGTCCACCATTCGGGTTTTGCATATCTTTTCCCACAACTCTCCCTTAGGATTAACCTTCCAATCACGGTGGTACCAGTTTTGGCAAACCGATTCTATGTCAAAGTTCCTTTGGTTATCGGTGAATCTTTAATTGAGGGTTCCGAACATCATCATTTGGCAAATGTCCTTCGCTTGAAACAGGGTGAAACCATCACCCTGTTTGATGGCCAAGGCAACGAAGCCAAAGCAATTCTTAATTCGGTTGGAAAAAGGCATTCTGTGGTCGGGATAACCCATGTTCTAAATCGCAAAGGTGTACTTCCATTTCGGTTGGTCATTGGATCCGCACTTCCCAAAGGCGACAGGGAAATGTTTTTGATTGAGAAATTAACAGAATTGGGTGTTCAGGAAATCATTCCCCTTCAGACGCAATACAGTGTGGTTCATCCCAAAGATGCCCAATCCCGTTTGGGGCGCTATGCATTGGAGGCTTGCAAACAATGCGGACGGAACCAGCTTCCTTTTATAGGAAACCTAACTTTGCTATCCGATTTTTTCAGGGAGGGCAATGGTTCCACACGGTTGTTATTGCACCCTGGGGCAATTTCATCGAGCGAACCATTCGGTCCTTCGGGGAGTACCCTTCCTGAATATCGGCTTGCCATTGGTCCGGAAGGTGGTTTTTCCCAGGAAGAATGTAGGGAAGCGGTTGCCCATGGTTTTCAAATTTGGTCACTAACCCCAAACATTTTTAGGATTGAAACGGCAGCTTTGGTAGCCGCCAGTTTTTTGGCATCCATGTGGACCCATAATAATCCCTAATGAGAGATTTTGTGGGGTAAATTTAATACCCTTGCCAGGGCCAAAGTTATATCCGCCGGTTCGGCCATGGCCCCCATGCCAAAGTCCCCACATGCCAATGTTTTTTCAACCGGGGATGCAATTTGAATCGGTTTTTTTGCCAGGTTGATTTGTTGACATACCTGATTCACTTGGATTTTAAGCTCGGTTTTTACTTCGGGTTTTCGTTCCAAACCAAATAACATGGCCACCTGACACAGGTGTGTTGCCGTGAAGGGATTGTTCCACATTCTGGTATTCATGGCAGGGGCCAACACGAGGGGTTTGTTTAGGTCCCACGCCCGGAAAATCGAGGTAAGTAAATTATCCGAAATACCTCCTGCCATTTTGGCCAAGGTATTTGCGTCAAGTGGGGCAATCAAAAGCGCATCGGCCCAATCCCCCAAATCTATATGGGGAATCCCCTGACCCCGTTTGTAATGAAGTCCAGGCCACTCGTTATGGTCGGTAAAAAAAGAGGTTGCATGTTTTTTCAGTTCAATGACATCGGCGGGATCCAGAAAATATTGGGCGGATCTGGTGGCAACAATAGTGATTTGGTGGTGGTCAACCAAGGCTCTCATCAACGGCAAAGCCTTGGTAGTGGCAACGGACCCGGTTAACCCCAACACAATTTTGGACATTTATTGGGTCCTTGACCAATGGGATTGGAAATCGTCAAGAATCCTTTTTGAAAGGTCAGTTCGTTGAATTTGGAGGGGACTTTGGCAATCAAGGTTTTGGGTTTTATTGAAAACCAGCCAAAGCCAATTTTGATGATCTTCCCAGGTGTTGGCAACCACCAGATTACAACCGTTTTGGCAAAGGGATTCGTCCGCTTTTACCAAAAGCTGGGAAGCGTCGGTTTCCAATTTGAAGGAAACGAGGTAGCCTTGGAATCCCCAATCGGTTCGAATTTTGGCCAGGAGCCTTTGGGCCGGTTTCAAAACAATCGTAAGGGAGTTATGGTGCCCGGGGATTTTATGATGGCCTGAATTGGGAAAACCCGATCCTTTGACATCTCCATTTATAACATAATCCAAAACATAATCCGAAACCGCCGCCGAATGGATTACCCCACCAGGTTTGCCTTTGGTAAGGGTGGATTCCATTAAATTTCCCAAAGCGGTCACTGTTTCAAAGCGATAGGTTGGGAATGGGAAAATGGTATTGGGAAAGAGGCCCGCGGCCAAAAGCAATTCCACTTTCAAGCCCCTTTTGTGGGCATCATAAGCAATGCCAACTCCTGTATTTCCTGTGGCTCGATTTGTCAAAATCCGGACAGGATCAATAGGTTCACTCGTCCCGCCTGCAGTAATCAAAAGAAAGGGAGTCATGGCAAGGGCCCTGCTCCTTTGGAACCTGAATCTTTGGATTCAGAAATACCGACACGAGACATCTCTTCCATCATTTGAAACGCAAAGTTGCTTTGTTGCGATTCCAATAGTTGGGCAAAACCAATGGAATCGGAGGCTTTCATTTTGTCAGCCAAATAGGCTTTGATCATGTCTTTCCCCCCAGGATGAAGCCTTATTAACCAGTATACCCATGCCCAACTTTCCCGGTACTCTTCCCTTCCCATTTGACCTACGGATGTCAAAGAATCCAGACGCTTCAGATTGGGAATTCTTCCACCTACCCAATCGACTTGAATGTCATCCCAATGTGCCCGATTGAATCCCAAACAATTTGGTTCATTTTCAAAATATTCTGCAATTCCCTCATCTATCCAAAGCGGTACCAATCCAAATGCACAATGTAGAAGTGCGTGGGTAACCTCATGTCGTAGATCTTGCAAAAGTCGGTCACTTCGAAGGGTCAGGACTTGCAACTCTTCGCCCAGCCCCGCCCCTCGTTTCCTTGCAAAAAAATAGGCCTTCCTTTTTGGCAGGCCAGGAAAGGTAGAATCCAAATAATTGCGAAAGGAATTATTGTCTGAAAAGATATATACCTTAACCCATTTTTGGTGGGGGACAATTCCAAGTTCTCGTGCTAATTCCAGGTGTAAATTTTCTACCGAGTCAAGGATTGATTGGTCGCCTTGAAAATCATCATCCCTGAAAATCAGGAAATTCCCCCTACGGGTCTTGAACGAAAAAGGAAGGCCAATCCTGGTATCCGAAAAAGGGCGAATCAGCGATAACGAACCAATCGAGGGAATCGTTTTGGCAACCTGGCATCCCAAGTTTCCTATTGTGCATAAAAGCCAAAAAACAAAGCATCCACAACCAACCATAGGAAATGTCCAGTTCATGGGACCGGATTTAGCAAGCCGGCCAGTTTGGCGCAATAGGATTTTAAAAAACCTCACCCCAATACCCTTCCCTTTGCTTTTCGGGCTGAAATTCGGAGCAATGCATGAGATTCAATCAAATTCCAGGTGGCTTTGTATCGTTTGGAGGCCCATTCATTCCTGGGCAAATAGGATTTCAGAAAGCGTAATCGGTCCTGATTGGAAAGGTTGCGGTTTTGCCAAAAACTACCCGCAAGTCGGGCAATGTCTTTTATTTTTCGTTCGTCTTTTTGGAAATTCAAGTGCCCCATTCCACCCAGGTCAACCCAAAAAATTTTACCATGTTGGTCTATCATTATGTTGGCGGCCTTCATATCCCGGTTGTAAACACCCCTTTGATGTAGGGTTCTAATGGTTTGTGCAAGCACCTTAACACCCCCCTGAATGAGTAGAGGATTGTTTCGATGCATTTCAAGCCAATGATCGATCTGTTTTGCCTCAACAAGGTCTTGGGTTATGATTACGCTTTGACGAGTCATTCTATCGTTAAACCAGGCAAAGGATTTTGGTGTAGGTAATAGCCTAAGGAGTAGTGCATTGGACCAAAACCACTGGTTTTTTGCTGGATTTAAGTTAAAAAACCTTTTTAACGATGAAATAATGGTAGTTTTCCAAGGCATGATTTTTATTATGTAACTAATGCCTTGCCAATTGGTACGATATACGATTGAAGAATGTGAACATTTAATTGTTGATAAATGGTCCTTAAAAGAGCCTTGCAATCGGAGTTGGGTCGCAATTTCCATGGCCGAGGAGGTAAATGTACCCAAGGCTTGGCCGACTATTCCATGGGAATTGATTTTGACAAAACGGCGGTGACTTCCTTGGAGAATGTTAGACTCATGGCGAACCCAAAAACGCTGTTGCTTTAAGGTGGTAAGTTTGCTAATTTCAATCCACCATTTTTTCAAGCCCCTTAATTTAGCTAATTGCAGGTAATATTTAAGAAATCTGGCCAAATCCAAACGGCCAATCCGTAAATTCGCCCACATGGACCACGCCGCCAAGTCTTCCATGCGATTTTGAAGCGAGGGTGAACGCCTTCTGGCCGGTTGGTGAATATCGATTACCAATAGTTCAAGGGAATCCTCCAACACCAGAAGGTTTCCAGGGTGTGGATCCGGGTGAAAGTGGCCAAATCCGTGCATATTGGCTATTAGTTTCGCCCAATTGCGGGCGATTTTGTTTTTATCTTTTTTATTGGCCAAACCCCAAAAGGATTGCCAATAGGCTTCCATTGTTATGGACCCCTTGATGCCCCGGGTAAAAAGAATACTCTCGCCAAATCTTTGGGAGTTCTCTGCCCATGCTAACGGAATTAGGCTTGGAAGCCCAATGGTTTTAAGTCCAAGGAGGGCATGGAATTCCATTTTGGACTTGCTTGGTCGAAAAAGCCTCCTTAATCTGGCCCTTAAATTATGCAAATAATTGGTTTTTGCGTAAATATCCACACCCGTTTGACTAATCCTTTCAACGCAGCGATGGTGGCCTTTTTTTACAATCAACGAGGGCTCATTTTTTCCCTGGAAATGGTTATAAATCAATTCCCTTTCCCCTGGCGAAACCTCAGGGGAAAATTCCACTTTCCAATCCGAAATTTGCTCCATCAGTATCCTAATTCAACTTTCACATGAACTTAAATGGGTATTCTTTTGGCCAACTTCCGAAAGAATCTTTGTCCACGCTTCGAATCCTGCCCGAATCGAATATTTCTCCTCGACGACTTTCCTTCCTGTGTGACCCATCATTTTTGCCTTTTCCGGATTGTCTCTAAGCCACCGTATGGCGTCGACCCATTCATCCGGCGTGTTACATAGAAACCCATTAACCCCTTGGGTGATCATTTCCAAATGAACACCTATCGGGTTGGCAACCACTGGCAATCCTGATGCCATGTATTGCAAAACCTTTAAGCCACATTTTCCCCGACTCCACGGGTCATCAGGAATCCAGCTAAGGCCAACATGGGCACTGGCAAGGTCCTTGTTTTCTGTACTTTTAGACCAAAGCCGGCCTTCAAACCTTAGCGAGTTCCAATTGGGAAATCGGTCGCAAATAACCCTAAAAATGGCTTCATCGACACCACGGCCAATGGAATTCCAAAGGGGGGTTTGGCTTTCCATTCCTTGAAGTGTGCTTGAGGAACCAATCCAAACCAAATAGAGGTTATTTCCTTTTTCCCTTTGATTATTATTGGCGGGATATAAACTTGGGTTAATGCAAGTTGGAACAATATAGGTTTGGGAATGGGAACGAAATTCCCGGGCCCTACCAGCCAGGTATTGGTTTCCTGCGACGACAACATCTGCCGCTTCCATCATTGCCTGAAATCGAGCCATCCTTTTCCGGTCGTAGAAACCCTTTGGGTGGTAAGAGTCACGGAGAAAAACGGCATCGTCAAAATCAAAAATGAGTTTCGAAACTCTGGCCCTCAGCCATTTTGTTTGCCAAGATGGTAGGAGTTTGCGTTGGAGGAGAAGGTTGGTGCCCTTCAGGGCGGAACCCAACCGTATCCGGTTCATTATACCGGTAGGTATTTGGCGAATTTCCAAAGGATCTACATTGAATCGAAAGGCTTCGGAAAAGGGGCAAATCCGATACCGTACACACACTTGGTCAGGGGATTCAACGAGTGCCAACCAGCTCAATGGATTCCCTCCCAACCCAACTGGAATACCCCAATAATCTGTAAACGCTGAAATACTATCGTGATCCACGACCTTTGTTTGACCGGCCTTTCATGGCTCGATCCATGTCCCTTTTGGCCTCCGTTTTTTTCAAAGCCTCGCGCTTGTCATGGAGTTTTTTCCCCTTAGCCAAGGCAATCTGAATTTTTGCGATGCCGTTTTTGAAATAGATTTCAAGGGGGACCAGGGTTAATCCCTTTTCGACTACTTTTTGGGCAATCTCGGCAATTTCTCGGCGATGGAGGAGTAGTTTGCGAATCCGTTTAGGTTTGTGGTTGAATTGATGTCCCAAGGCGTATCCCGGGATTTCAGCCCCGTGTAGCCAGATTTCTCCATCCTCAAAACGGGCAAAAGCTTGGTGAATTTGACAAGCGTTTTCTCGAAGGCTTTTGGTTTCAGTCCCGGTTAGGACCAATCCACATTCCCAGTGGTCAAGAATCTCATATTCGTGCAACGCCTGCCGGTTTCGGGAAAGTGTTTTTAAGGTTGGTTCGACGGCCTCCTTTGATTTCGGCTTGGATTTGGTCAAGGCCATAGCCCTCTACAGCTAGGAGCAAGAGGGGGCAACGCCTTCGCCACCCATCTCATATGTCCTGTTGTGGTTTCCAAGCTTTGTACCCGGGTTGGTTTCCTGTTTATGGTTCAACACCGCTTTAAGCGAAATTTGGTAAAGCTTTGACCCTACCTCGGTGGGGTAATCCCCGTTGATACAAGCCATGCAAAGGTCGGATTCTGGAAGGTCAATCGCCCGGGGAATACTGGATAAGGGTAAATAGAGCAGGCTATCCGCTCCCAGGTCTCTTGCCATGTTGTTTAGGGCTTCAATACTTGGAGCTTTGCCCTGGAAATAGCGAGGTGCAAATAATTCCGTGACGGTGGACATATCAATGCCATAAAAACAGGGAGCAATTATGGGGGGGCAGGCAACCCGAACATGAATTTCCCTGGCATTGCCCCGGGTTTTTAAGTCCTTCAGCAAAGTTTTCATGGTCGTGCTTCGGACAATGGTGTCCTCAATAAGCAGGACACGCTTTCCTTCGAGGACTTCCCGAAGTGGGGTATATTTCAATTGAACCCTTTCGGCCCGGTTTTGTCCCTCGATAAAAGTCCGGCCAACATATCGGTTACGCATCAAACCTTCTACAGAAGGCAAGCCCAGTTCATGGGCCATTGCATCCGCAGCCGCTTTTGCCGTATCGGGTACGGGAACAATAACCGTGTCATTATCCAAGGGAACCAAACCCAATTCCCTTTCCTGGCGTGCCAATTCTTTCCCCAGGCTGGAACGGGATTGATACACACTTTTACCATCAAGGTTGCTTGCCGCATTGGCGAAATAGATCCATTCAAAGAAACAGTGCGATCGTTTTACCGTTTTGGTAAGTCTTTGATGCCGCATTTCACCATTTTGGATGATGATCATTTCGCCAGGTTCCATATGGCGGATTTCCGAGAAGCCCAAATTGAAAAGGGCCACGGATTCGCTGGCTGCGGCAAAAAGAGGTCCATCCATGGCCCAGCAAAGGGGTCGGAACCCATTGGGATCCCTCAATACAACCATATCCCCTACGGCGTTTAGGAAAACAAGGTTGTAGGCCCCATCAAATTTTTCCGAAAGGGCACTGAACACATCTCCCAAATCCGGTGCATGGTCAATGGATCGACTAAGCGCATGGCTTAGATAATGCATGATGATTTCGGTGTCGGTGTTGCGTGTTAAGTGGTAATCGGTTTGGGAAAGCAATTCGTCCCTCAATTGGGTGTAATTGGCAAGTTGCCCGTTGAAAGCAAAAGAAAACCATTTCCATTTGCAACCGTGATAGCGTTCAAAGGGTTGGGCGTAACGACGATCATTGGCACCGCAGGTTGCATAGCGGACATGGCCAATGGCGGCACGACCACCATACTCTTTCATCAGGGTTTCGTATTTTTCATGATGATTCAACCGGAACGCCTCAATTACCGTTCCGATTTGTTTGTGGGTATCGAGAATTTTTTCTCTTTCCGGATTAAAACTGCTAAATCCGGCAGCAAGTTGTCCCCGGTTTTGCAAGTCGAGTAACATTCTGGGCATGAGGCGGGAAACCTGATCCGGTCCCGCAGCAGGAGCCAACTTGGAAAATCCGCGATGGGGTAAGTGGTAAAGGGCGGCAATACCGCATTCATGCTTAGGTTTGTCGTCCCACTCGTCCATAATGATTGGGGACATTCCGGAAGCACCCTCAAAAGTCAAAAACCATGGCAAATGGACCGCACCCAAATTCCACTCGGTTATCCTATGATCGGATTTAGGGGGGCCCAATCCCACCCCCCAAAGAATGTTACTTTCATGGAAAATCCAGGGACCAAACTCCCGGCATCGACAGGAAAGTCAAAGAAGGGGAAGGGATTTTCCGCACTGGGCACGATGACGCAGGAAATGATCCGCCAAAACCAGAGCCATCATGGCTTCACCCATAGGAATGAATCTTGGCAACAAACAGGGGTCGTGCCTTCCTTTTGTCAGGATCTCGGTCGGATTACCACCTTGGTCAACGGTCCGTTGTACTCTGGCAAGGCTGCTTGTCGGTTTGACCGAAGTACGACACAGGATATCTTCGCCACTGGAAATACCTCCAAGCATTCCTCCATGGCGATTGGTTTCAGTACCAATCCCTGGGTTTCGTCCCAAGGTGGGTACAAACAAATCGTTGTGTTGACTTCCCCGCATAAAAGCGGCTGAAAATCCGCTGCCATATTCGAACCCGGTTACGGCGGGAAGCGACAAAAAAGCTTTGGCAAGGTCGGCCTTGAGTTTGTCAAACACAGGTTCACCCCAACCCGCAGGCACTCCCTTGGCGATGAACTGGGCCGCGCCCCCAATGGAATCACAATCCAACCGAACCTCGTCAATCAAACCCATCATTTTTAATGCAGTCTCGTGGTCAGGACAACGAACAAGGGTCTTTTCCACCTGATCCAAAGTGATTTTTTCTGGGGCGGGAGCTTGCCAAACGATGTCACCAACCTGGCAAACCCATCCCAAAATCGAAACTCCTTGGGTGTTTAATAATTTTTTTGCAATCGAGCCCGCCGCCACCCGACAAATGGTTTCACGGGCACTAGATCGACCACCACCCCTTGGATCCCGAAAACCAAATTTGGCATCAAAAGTGAAATCTGCATGCCCAGGACGGTATTTCATTTCGATATTGCCGTAGTCATGACTCCTTTGATCGGTGTTTTTGAAAAGGAGACCTACGGGCGTTCCATCGGTTTTGCCCTGATAAACCCCAGCCACAATTTCCGGAATATCGGTCTCTTGGCGCTGGGTAGTCAGGTGGGACTGTCCAGGCCTTCTGCGGGCAAGGTCGGGTAAAAGGTCTTCAATTCCTAACGGCAACCCGGGGGGACAGCCATCGACAATGCAAACATACCCCGGCCCATGGCTTACGCCTGCTGTGGATAATCGAAACAGTTCTCCAAAAGAATTTCCTGCCATAAAGACTAATCTATCCTCCACCACCCCTACTATTGAGGGGAATATGTGTAAAATTTCCCAAGGTCTTTTACCTTGGTTAAGCATATATAGGAGTTTTGCCTTGCCTTTCTTGATCGACCTGCGAAGCGATACGGTTACTTTACCTTCCCCCGAAATGCGAAAATTTATTTTTGAAGCCCCACTAGGGGATGATGTTTTTGGCGAAGATCCCACCATCCATTGCCTTGAGGAAGAAACGGCGGCACTTTTGGGTCATGAGGCCGCTATTTTTATGCCTTCGGGTACCATGTCAAACCAAATTGCCATTAAGGCTCACACCCACCCAGGGGATGAATTGCTTTGTGAGGAAAATGCTCATATTTATGTTTGGGAAGCAGGGGGTCCTGCTGTCCATTCGGGAGTAACGAGCCGAACCATTCCAGGTAAGGCGGGTCAATTCACGCTTGCCGACTTGGAGGGTAAAATTCGTCCCATCAATGACCACTACACCAGGACCAGTTTGGTTTGTTTGGAAAATACGCACAATCGTGGTGGAGGGAGCGTATATCCCCTTGGGGAGATTCAAAGAATTCGGGCTTGGACAAGGGAAAAAGGACTGGCTTTTCACTTGGACGGGGCAAGAATGTGGAACGCTGCCGTGGCGGGTGGACATAAACCGTTTGAAATCGCCAGGGAATTCGATTCTGTTTCGGTTTGCTTCAGCAAAGGACTTGGTGCACCGGTTGGTTCAGCCCTTGTGGGTTCAAAAGAATTGATTAGGCGTGCTCGGCGCATTCGCAAATTGTTTGGAGGGGGATTGAGACAAGGAGGAATAGTGGCTGCCGGGGCCCTATTTGCACTCCGAAACAACATTTCACGATTAAAAGAAGATCATGAAAATGCCCAAATTATAGCCAATGCGGTTAGAAACAGTCCCAATTTAATGCTTGATCCCGATTGCGTGGAAACGAATTTGGTATGGTTTCGCTTTAAGCAGGGATCGGGATCTGCCACCGCCTTGGCGGCAAAATTGCGAAGCCAAGGTGTTTTGGTTAGCAATCCGTTACCAGATTTGCTTCGTGCTTGCACCCATCTTAATGTAGATCGTGGGGATTGCGAAAAATCGGCGGAAATGATCGAAATCCTTTCAAAGCAAAAATAGGGCAGTTGGGAATATTAGGTCAATGGTATTAGACTCCCTGAGGGCAAAAAACGAAGTAAATCGGATCATTTGCCCTCAAACTCCTCCCATTTTAACATGCGCTTTGAAAAATTCTTACCCTTTTTCCCGAACTAAACCTCCTAAGTGGACGATATTAAAGTGGGCGGACT
This sequence comes from Planctomycetia bacterium, assembly GCA_005808665.1. Taxonomy (GTDB): domain Bacteria; phylum Planctomycetota; class Planctomycetia; order Gemmatales; family Gemmataceae; genus SYLG01. The sequence continues at coordinate 56,252 of SYLG01000131.1, forward strand.
GAGGACGGAGTCCAAAGGAGCCCCAAAGGTGAATCCGGGTCATATCTTTCCCTGATTACCACTTTTGACTCTTGATGTCCTAAGGACATTTTTGGTACCCTTCGGTTGGAATCACATTTCTATCCAACAGTTGCGGTGGAAAGGGTTTTACAATGAGCATTCATCTCCCTTCACAACTCCATGGGCCCAGGAAGAGTGCCCAAGCGAGCCAACGCAAGATTTCACCTTTTCGTAACGATCCTGAATTCCGCAAAGCATTGGTGGAGCGGATTAAAAAGGAAATTGCTGAAGGAACATACGAAACGGAAGAAAAATGGGAAATTGCTCTTTCCCGGCTTCTTGGATCCCAGGATTGCTAGGCTTTTTTCCCTGAACCGAATTTGATTTTTCACGAACCACTCATTTGCAACCGGTCTCCTTGCTACCATATCCAAAAGTAGGAAAGGAGGTCCGGTTGTAATGATTCCCAATACTGTTCCCGTAAATCAAACCCCGGAAGAAAAGTTTCGCGAATACCTTTCCAGTCGGGTAAAGCCTCAACGGTTTACCGAACAACAGCGGGAAATGGTTCGTTATATTTTTGGCCAACATGAACATTTTGACGCTGAACAATTAATGGGTGATATGAAGGCGGCCGGCCTCGTTTTAAGCCGGGCCACGGCCTATCGCACCTTGGCAAAACTGGTGGATGCCGGGTTATTACGCCGCCTTTTGACCGGAGACAAATCCCGGTTTGAACATGACTATGGATACCCCGACCATGATCATTTCCACTGCATGAAGTGTAACAAGATGATTGAATTTCACCTTCCCGAAGTTGAACGCACTTTAAGTGAATTGGCGAGGGAACATGGATTCGTGGCTTCAAGGCACAATTTGATTGTTCATGGGACCTGTGATCCATGCAATCAGGCAAAGACACCCCGGAGGTTGCTTGACCTTATTTGATTCTTTTTCTGGCCGGGACGGGTGGCTGGCCAAGTCCAAAAAACCGAATAAACTAACTTCAAAGGGCGCTTAGCTCAGTTGGCTAGAGCACCAGCTCGACACGCTGGGGGTCACAGGTTCGAATCCTGTAGCGCCCATTTTTTTGGTTTTTGACTCTTTTTTGGGGCTTTTGTAATCACCGCCGCCTTAGCTCAGCGGTAGAGCACGGCTTTCGTAAAGCCGGGGTCGAGAGTTCAAATCTCTCAGGCGGCTTTTTTCTTTGCTGCATTTTCATGGACCCGGGCAAGGAAGGGTCTTGGAATTCAAAACCTGCCTTTTGCTCTAATGTTTGCCATTTTGAAGTATCAAGATTTTA
>SYLG01000132.1 GCA_005808665.1 Planctomycetia bacterium
GATATTTTCGGTGAGTGCTACTTGCAGGAAAAACGGGGTCAAAGCCTTCGAATACATCAGATCATGCATCGAATCCTTCAGGAAAAAGCTTCCCTCACCTCGACTCATCCCACTACAGGGTTGAGAAAATCGGGACCCTGACTACCATTCCTATACCCGTTTAGCACTAAAACCCGTGAACGCATACCATAAAATCGTAAAAATTCACTCCACCTGCATAATCATGGTTAAAAGAGTAACCATTTCCTAGTAAAAAAAAGAGATGTCAGGTTTTAACGATCCAGGAATTACGACTGCCAAACCTTGCAATTACCCTCCAGGATGCTTAATTCGGCTTCAGGCAAAACATAGATTGCAACCCCATCTTGGGTAATAGTTATCGATGGTTTTGAGGGAGGATTGCGCAGATCAATCATTTTCCAGATCGAACCTGGACTGATTTCCAACCTTTCCCCCCAAGGTTCCACCCAGACGACAAGGGGTATTGGAGACCCATTGTGCAACTCCAACAATTCATGGTCCAAAGCTAGCCTCCTAATAATGCGATAATTCGTTCAAAAAACAAGACTCGTGCCGGAGCTGTGTCACCCCCTTTACCATTTGCTACCGCCCTCTGGTAGGAATTTCGCCAATATCGAGCAACCGGAAGGGTCACCCTTGCTGTTTGAATTTCAGCCAGCGTTATGGCAGCCGCCCTGTCCAAGGCAACCTGTCGGCCCACACCCATTCCTATTAAACGAGAAAAAGCAGCAGGTCCCCCATACGCCAATACCGCTTCCGCTTCTGTTGCCACTGAAATAGCGGCGGCTTCAATGGCTTGAACCGCCAACAGGCGGGCACGGATTTGGGAGATTTGAAGAGCAGTAAGTTGTCCTGTTTCCTCCATTAGGGAAATAAAAGCACGGATCTCCGCTACATTTCCACTAGCCATCAGTCTAGCGAATGTCGCAGTTACCGAATTCGTGGTCATTAAAAAGCTAACTTGTACTGGGCCATTTGACATATCGCTAAATGGATCATACAGGATGATAAATGGGTTGCCAATCGAATTTTGAAGTTTATCCCTTGCCAGAAAAGCATTAAAAGAACCGTACTCTAAAACAAATAGGAAACCGCTGTCCAAAAACCCAAGATCATCAAACACTTCGTAATAGGCAATGCCAAGGGTAGATAAACTGACTGGACCATTTCCAATTACTACATCCTGTTCGGAGGACACTTCAACAACAGCCGCCAAGCCATAGGCAGGCCCATCTTGGGCAATCGTGCCAAAAGTTAACCCGAACGCCCAACCAATCAAAACCAGTATTGCAATGTTAATTGCTTTCATTGTCTCTCCAATTTAAGTATGCGTTCACTGGTGCTACAAATTTTACCATAACTTACCCAGTTGGGACCATGAAAACTCAGGTTTCCCCTAAAAAAAGTCAAAGCGACCTGCAAAAATCGGAACTACAAATCCCCTTTTCCTGGGCCTTTTTTTGGCGGTTCTTCCTGATTCCCAATGACTTTCAACCCTTCAAGCCGAGGCTAATGGTTTGAAATCGGCCAGGGTACCTGCGAACAATTTCAAACCCCATTGTTCTAATCGCACAAGTAGCGTGCAATATCAAGTAACTTGGTCGGGACTACAAGCCGTTTTGAACTCGACATACGCCAAATTCCCGGGAAAAACCGAAATTCTGGTCCCAAAAAAGACCAAAAAGTCGTAAAAAATCACTCCAACTACGGAACTTGGGTTAACCCAAAAAATTTTGAACCAGCTGGAAGCAACAATTGGAACGCAAGTTCGGCTCAAAATCAGCCAACCCCCTTTGCCAACTTGAAGCGTGATCAAAATCTGGTTTGGCAAAATGGAAACCATAATGGTTTTGACCAAGGACATGAGATGATTGCGGGTAACCGAAACGGGTCGATTCCGGACCTTGTGCTTGGCCTTGTCCAGGAATTAGGGTTGTTATCCAGGGTTGGATAGGAGGGAATGGTACGAACCAAAGAGGGTTGGTGCCTGGTTATCCGAATTGTTTTGCGTGACCAAGTACTAGGCCAGCAACTCTTTGACCACTTTTTGCGGTTCCACACCGGTGAGCCTTTGATCCAATCCCTGAAACCTGAACGAGAATCGTTCATGGTCAATGCCAAGGCAATGAAGGATGGTGGCGTTCAGGTCATTGACGGGAACCGGGTCTTTAAGGATATTGTAGCTGAAATCGTCGGTTTCACCGTGGGTGATACCTCCCTTGATGCCGCCACCTGCCATCCACATGCAATAGTTTCTGGGGTGGTGATCACGCCCATAATTGTCGCGTTCAAGCCCCCCCTGGCAATAGACGGTTCGGCCAAATTCCCCTCCCCAAACAACCAAGGTTTCATCGAGCATACCCCTTTGTTTGAGATCCATAATGAGGCCTGCATTGGCCTGATCGGTGTCCTTGCATTGGTTGCCCAGTTCACGGGGAAGCCCACCATGTTGATCCCAACCCCGATGAAGGAGTTGCACCGCCCGGACCCCCCGTTCCACAAGTCGTCTGGCCATGATGGCACTGTGGGCATAAGATCCCGGACTGGTAACATTGGGACCATAAAGATCCAAAATATGTTTTGGCTCATTGGAAAGGTCGGTTAATTCGGGAACGCTTGACTGCATTCTGTAGGCCATCTCGTATTGACCGATTCGCGATTGGATTTCGGGATCGTGAAGGCGATCAGAATTCATTCGGTTGAGGCTTCCTAGCGTATCAAGCATGGCCCGGCGATCGGCGGTCGAGACCCCCTCGGGATTTTTCAAATACAACACGGGATCACCCGAACCGCGCAGGGCAACCCCATTGTAGGCAGTGGGCAGGAACCCACTGGACCACATCCGGGTAAAAAGGGCCTGTCCATTGGAATCTGCGGGAAACCTCGGGGTTAGGACGACAAAACCGGGAAGATTATTGCTTAAACTGCCGAGGCCATAGGCTAGCCAGGATCCGATGGAGGCCTTCCCGGGAACCTCGCTGCCGGTCATGACAAAGGTACAGGCGGGGTCGTGGTTGATGGCATTGGTATTGACTGTTTTGATCAAGGCGATCTCATCGACCACCCGCGAAGTGTGGGGCATAAGGTCGGTATTAATCCATGTTCCGCATTTGCCCGCCCTCTGAAAGGTGAATTTGCTTGGCGCTACAGGAAATCGGGCCTGACCCGAGGTCATCGTACTAAGGCGTTGGGCCCCACGAATGCTTGGCGGTATGTCCTTGTTGAAATACTCCTGCAGTTTGGGTTTGTAGTCCCATAGGTCAATCTGGCTTGGGGCACCATTCATATGGAGGTAGATGAGTGCCTTGGCCGTAGGCTTGTGGTGGGGTAACCCGGGAAGGGCCGGATTGACCAAATGGCTCGGGTCAGGATTGGCCTTTGCGTTTTTGTGAGCCATCATCCCAAGGGCCAGGGCCCCCATGCGAAGCCCAGGCCCGGCAAAAAACTGGCGGCGTGTCGGATTGTCAGGCCATAGTTGAAAACCACTCATTATTTAACTCCGTGAGCAATCGATTCGTTAATTTCGGTTGACTGTTTCATCAAGGTTAAGGAGCAAGTTTACCATAAGAGTTAGGGCAGCAAGTTTAGGCTCGTCCATTGCTTTAGGGGGGGCTGACTCTCCCACACGGACCAACTGGCCTGCCGCTGCCGGTTCGGTTTTATAGCGAGCCTCCTCACGCAATAGAAACGCAAGCAACGCCTGTTCCTCCGGATCGGAAGGATTTCTGGCAAGGACGGTCCTGAATCCCAAGCGGATTTGTGCCATGGGATCCTTTCCGGTGGTTAACAATTGGGTAGCCAAGCCTCGTGCCGCCTCTATATGTTGAATGTCGTTCATCAGTTGCAAAGCTTGGAGCGGGGTATTGGAGCGCTCCCGTTTGGTGCAGGGAGTTTCCCGATTGGGTGCATCAAAATTGCTCATAAATGGGGCGGGCGCGGTTCGCTTCAGAAAGACATAAATGCTGCGTCGGTAAAGGTCCTCCCCCTTGGACTGCTTGTAATTTTGGGTGTTGGATCCGGCAAATCCAACCGGCTCCCAAATGTTTGGGGGTTGATAAGGCATGGTTCCCTTGCCCCCCATTTCAAGGTTGATCAGACCTCCGACAAAAAGGGCATTGTCCCGAATTTGCTCGGCATCCAGGCGGATGCGTGGACCACGACTCAAAAGCCGATTTTCCGGGTCAAGGGTCCACACACTTTCGGGAGCCCCTGAGGATTGTTTGAAAGCACTGGAAAGTAGCATTGTTTTTAACAAGCCCCGCACATTCCAACCTCCCGCCCGAAACTCGCCGGCCAATTCATCCAACAGTTCCGGATGGCTGGGCAAATCCCCTTGGGTGCCAAAATCCCCGGAGGATTTGACAAGTCCCGTTCCAAAGACCTGTTGCCAAAAGCGGTTGACCACCACCCTTGGGACCAATGGTTGTTCTGCGGACACAAGCCATTTGGCCAGGTCCAACCTGTTGGCACGCCGCGAGTCAAGTCCCGTAAGTTTGGGCAGAAAACGGGGCGTGTTGGGTTCAACCTTGTCACCTGGTTTGTCATATTGCCCCCGCATCATGACGGAGCTTTGCCTTGGCTGGGGCAGGTCAGCAAAGACAAAGCTACCGGGAAGGTCGGCCTCTGTCTTTGTTAAAGCGGCTTGAAGGCTCAGTCTTTTGGACCGAAGGTTAATCACCTCGGGCGGGGCATTTTTCCATATTTCCGATACAAAATAGGATTGTACCTGGGCCTTTTCCTTTTCCGCCCGCTTGGTATCGGGCCCCCCCTTGATCCAGCCAGCCAATGGCCCAGAAACACCGGCAATGTCTTTTCCCTTTTGCGATTTCCACCATGCGATTAACGATTGGCCGGTATCGGTGGCTGGGTCGGTGTTGGCCAAAACGCCCGTTTTATCCCAAAATACGGTACCCCCCTGTTGGGTCAAGGCAAACCCGGTCACCAAATCGCCCGCTTTTAACCCCAATTTTTCTGCCTCAATTTCCAGCCGGACCCACTTGCCCAATTCGGGTAGGGGGCCAACCTTGACCTTTTCTGTCGTTCCCGGCTTTCCCCATGGGATGGCGTCGTAATCGCCCCAAACCGCCCGATGCAGCCACCCCCCTTTGAAGTATTGAAGCATCAGGGTTTTGGGTTTGTCTGTTGGCTCGATATAAACATGGGCAAACAGTTTGGCTCCCGCCCCAATCGATTTTGGTGGCATATCTTCGATAACATCCTGAGCCAAACCCACATCCTTGCGTTTCAAGGCCTTGGAGCCTGAAAAAACCCGACCTTTTGTGGCATCCACATATTCCGTGGGATGCCCCGGACTGGCAAAAACCCTTCCCGTCGGAAACGCATCATCAAACCAAATATCCTCGGTAACCTTTTGACGGGTTTGGCCGGTTTGGGACGATGGATCCAAATAGGTTACTTTTCCACCCATCGCCACCAACTCTTGGTGAACCCCATCCAAATCTTTTTGCAGTGCGGCCCGGCGTTTCTTTATCTCCTCGGTTTCCAATTTCACCGTGGGTGCGGTCAAAAGGGCGTTCCCATCCATCGCCGGATCCGCGGCAGAATGAAAAAACGCATAAAAAGAATAGAAATCTTTTGCCGTAATCGGATCAAACTTGTGATCGTGACACTGGGCACAACCCCCCGTTAATCCCAGCCAAGTCGTGAACACGGTGGAGGTTCGCTCCACGGCATTGCGAAATATCCATTCGGCATCAATCGAACCACCCTCCCCGGTGGTAACATTGCACCGGGAAAACCCGGTAGCAATTCTTTGGTCAAGGGTTGGATTGGGGAGAAGGTCACCAGCGATTTGGTTCACCGTAAATTGGTCAAAGGGCATATTGAAATTGAACGCCCGGACTACCCAGTCGCGGTAGGCCCACATCTGCCTCTCATTGTCCAAGTGCAAACCGTGGGTGTCGGCATAGCGGGCAACATCCAACCAGTGCCTGGCCATTTCCTCGCCATGCCTTGGCGAGGAAAAATAGCGATCCACCATCCGCTCATAGGCACCGGGGGCATTGTCCTTTTGAAACTGCTCCACCTCTAACAGAGTTGGTGGCAACCCGGTTAGGGTAAACGAAACCCGACGGATCAAAATTTCCCGGCTCGCCTCGGGTTGCATGGCTTGGCCCGAAAACAAAAGTCGTTTTTTAATATGCCGGTCAATCAGGGATTCAGGGTCGCCCTTTTTAATACCGATCCCTACGGTTTTCCTGATCGGCTCAAAAGCCCAGTGGCCCTCATAGGTTGCCCCCCGGGTAATCCATGCCTTAAGCGTTGCCTTTTCCTGGTCCTTGAGGACTTTTTTGGATTTTGGCGGGGGCATCATTTCCGAGGGATCGCTGCTGGTAATGCGACGGATCAACTCGGATTGATCCGGTTTTCCAGGAATAACGGCAGGGCTGCCGGATTTCCCCCCTTTTGTGGCCGCAACCTCAAGATCGAGCCTCAATCCCCCGTTGGCCTTGCCCGGTCCGTGGCAAGAGAGGCACTGCTCGGCAAGGATAGGCCGAATATCCCGATTGAACGAAGGCGAAAGGGCAACATCTGCCGGGGATCCCTGGGGAACTACTGCAAACAACAACCCAAGGGATAAAAGCCAGCGCACCATAAAAAATATGCCTCTTAGGGAGGAAGGCACCAATTGGGCACCAAAAAGGTAGGTGCCCCTATTTTACCAAGCGATTCCCGGAAGGAAAATAGTCATTGTGCCGATTCGGCTAAAACAGACCCGTTGCCTGCAATGCTCCCACCCAGATTTCCCTTCTGGATGGGATTTGGGTTTCCCCTAGGTTAGGCCCTAACCACGGAAACCATTCCATGCAAGCTTCGCCTTCCGGCCCGGACCCAATCAGGCTTTCGGTATTTGAATCCTCACCCTCCCAAAGGGGCGAGGTGGGTATTCTTTTTTTCCATGGTGTCGGCCGGAGGGGGCGGGATTTTGCCCCGCTTTTCTCCTCCTTTGCTCACGATCGCTCCTTGTGGGCGGTGGATGCCCGGGGCCACGGCAATTCGGATCGGGCCAAAGGGTCGTATTTAGTCAAAGATCACGCCCAGGACGCCCTTTGCGTTTTGGAAAGAATAACCCAATCGGGGAAAAATCCCGTTGTCCTTTTTGGCCATTCCATGGGGGCCCTTCAGGCGATGGTGGCCGCCTCGCTTCGGCCAGACTTTGTTCGAGGGGTGGTTCTGGAAGACCCACCCGGACCCGGTTTTTTGGCAAACCTTGAAACAACCCCTTATTGGCATTTGTTTGTCGCAATGCGCCAGTTTGCGGGCTGCCCTTTGTCCACCACCGAGGTGGCCCACCAGCTTGCCGAGGTTCAATTGCCCGGGGCAACCGGTACTTCACCTATCCGCCTTGGGGATGTGAGGGACATGGCCTCCTTGCGTTTAAGTGCAAGCTGCCTAAAGCAAGTGGATCCGGCTGTTTATGATCCCCTTTTGACCAATACCTGGTTAGCGGGGATCGACCTTGACACCATGCTAAAAGCGATTCGTTGCCCGGTATTGCTCATGGCGGGTGAAGAATCCAAAGGAGGAATGCTTCCACGAATGGAAGCGGAACGGATCGCCTCAACCCTGGCCGAGTGCCTTTGGATCCGATTTCCCAACACGGGTCATTTGATTCACTGGACTGCTACTGAGGCATGCCTTGCCAGTGCGCATTCCTTCCTTGAGTCCCTGGACCGATAGCCCCATAAAAAATCTTTTTTGGCTTATTTTTTGTAAAGGAACAAATCCATGAAAGGTAACCTTGGGTTTACCCTTATCCGGAATGGAAAACTCGTGGATGGCACCGGTAATCCTTTCGTGGAGAAGGGTGCGGTGGTTATCGAAAACGATTGCATCCTTTATGCGGGGCCTGAGGCAGGATTCCCTCAGGTTCCTCCCGAGACACGAATCATTGATGCCAAAGGTGGAACGATTCTCCCCGGTTTGGTTGAGGCCCATTTCCACGCAACCTATTTCAATGTATCCGCTCTGGATGAATTGGATATTAAATATCCAGTGGAATATGTAACCCTTTTGGCTGCAAGCAATGCGAAACTTTTATTGGAATGTGGCTACACCTCCGCCCGATCGGGGGGATGCCTTTTCAACATTGATGTTTGGCTGAAAAAGGCCATCGAAGCCGACATCCATTTGGGGCCCCGTTTGTCTACCAGTGGCCGCGAAATCTGCGGCGTGGGTGGCCTTATGGACTGGAATCCCGATTTTCGAAAGATAGGCATGGAAGGGCTGATCTTGTTGGTTAATGGCCCAAACGAAGCGCGTGCCGCCGTTCGCAAACTGGTGAAAGATGGGGTCGAATGGATCAAAACCTATCCCACAGGTGATGCTGCCGCACCAGATGCCAATGACCATCACACACTTTGCATGACTTTTGAAGAGATGCACGCCGTGGTCGCAACGGCCCATAACCATGGCCTCAAGGTGACAGGTCATTGCCGGGCCAACGAAGGAATCAAAAACGCTCTAAGAGCCGGTTATGACGCGATCGAGCACGCCACATTTATGGATGATGAGGCCCTTGAACTCCTCCTTGTCCGGAACACACCTGTCGTATCGGCACTCTATTTTGAACAGGCCACGCTTGAGTTGGGGCGTGGCTATGGCATGTCCCAGCAAATTCTGGACGGGCACCAGGAAACCCTTGATGGCGGAAGGGAAAGTGCCAAAAAAATCATCCAGGCCGGGGGTCGGATGGGCATTGGCGGAGATTTTGGATTTGCCTGGAACCCCCATGGCAATTATGCCCGGGAGTTGACCTATTTTGTTCATCAGGTTGGTTTGGATCCCTTGGTGGCAATAAAGTGTGCCACCAAAACCGGGGCAGAAATCATGGGTCGTGAAAAGGACTTTGGCACTTTGGAAAAGGGCAAATTGGCCGATATCCTCGTGGTCGATGGCGATGTCCTTCACGATATTTCGATTCTGGAAGACAGAAGCCGGTTCGTGGCGGTGCTTCAAAGCGGCGTCGTCAAGGCAGGACAATGGGCGAAACCCCAAGGGCAAACCTAACCACTGGAGTCCCCAGAGTCTATAAAACCAGACCTTTCCAAATCCCTCCTAAATATCCGGAACACACTCTGACCAGGTTATAGGTCCCACCCTTCAGATGTTTTTGTGCTACAATTCAAGGGGTGGACATGACTACAATCGCTTTTCGCCCTCACGGAGTTGGTTCTTTTCCATGGTACAACCAGCCAGCCAAATTCCTGTCACCTCCGTCCCTGGTTTTCCCCGTAGGGAAATGTTGGCCCAGGAAAAAAGGACGATGAATTAAGATATAAATGGGGTGAAAGCCGCTGATTAAAGGTGCAAAGGTTATGAACAAGGTCCGGCGTATTTACACCAGCGAATTCAAACTCGTATTAATCCGTTTGCTAACCAACAAGGAGTTTTACATCCTGGCACTGCTGGCGAGGGTGGTGGCCGAATGACCCCTGGCGAACTGCAAGCCAAGTTGACCGAGTTCCTTTCGCTACCAGCCGAGACGGAGTGGGTCGAGTTCAAGGAAGCGAAGAACAGCTACGACTTCGACGACCTAGGCAAGTATTTCTCGTCCTTGAGCAACGAAGCCAATTTGAAGGGCCAACACTTCGGCTGGCTTATATTCGGCGTCAAGGAAAAGCCAGTTCCCCGTCCTATCGTCGGTACACAATATCGTCCCCAGAGGCCACACCTTGACAGACTCAAGGAGGAGATCGCCAATAAAACCAGCCATCGCCTCACATTTGAGGAAGTCCACGAGATTGGCACCCCGCATGGCCGGGTGTTGATGTTCCAGATTCCGGCGGCACTGCGAGGCTCCCCGACATCGTGGAAGGGACACTTCTACGGACGAGATCACGAGAACCTTTGCCCCCTCAACCTGTACGAAATCGAACAGATACGGAAGCAGGCACTACGGGACGACTGGTCGGCGGTCATTTGCGACGGGGCAACTCTGAACGACCTGGAGCCGAAAGCCATTGCTTTCGCCCGACAAGAGTTCATTAAAAAGTACCCGACATTGACGAGGGAAGTGCCGACTTGGAAGGACGAGACATTTCTGAACAAGGCCAAAGTGTGCATCGGCGGCAGGATTACCCGCACGGCGATTCTCTAAGGTGGACCCCAAATGCTGGACAAAAAACGGGGTCAGCTAAGCTTTGAAATTCCCCCTGTTGAATCTTTCAATCCGTTAACCAAGCATGATTTTTCGGCACCGGACCCCTCACCAAAAGTGGGGGTTCGTGACGAA
>SYLG01000133.1 GCA_005808665.1 Planctomycetia bacterium
CCGCCCCCGTGTAGCCGGTGATGGTAGCCTTGCCATTGATGATTGTGTAATCAAAACCACCCTCGTTGGGTCGATTTTGCGCCACTGTGGTAAGGCCGCCCCAGGGGCTTGTCCAACCTGTCGTACCATGATAATAATAAACGGTGCCCGGGACATTGAGAAATGCAGCGGTTCCAGGTGTTGGCGCATTACCCAACGCAGTAATTGTGGTCAGGCCGGTACAACCATTAAACGCATTGTTCCCAATGGTGTTAAGGCTTTCCGGAAGGATAAGACTGGTCATACCAGTGCACCCAGAAAACGCCCAATCCCCAATGGTGGCAAGGGGGTCCGGGAGAGCAATGTTTGTTAAACTGGTACAACCAGAAAACGCATAGTTTCCGATGGAAATGAGGCTGGTTCTAAAGGTAATGGAGTTCAGGGCGGAGCAACTCGAAAACGCATAGTCCCCGATGGAAGTGAGGCTGGATCCAAGGGTGATGGTGGTGAGGGCATAGCAAAATTCAAACGCATGGTCCCCAATGGAAGTGAGGCTATCCGGAATGGTAATACTGGTCAAGCCTCCGCAAGCAAAAAAGGCACCAAACCCGAGTGTGGTGATGCTATTGGGCAGGTTGATGCTGGCCAGGCCAGCGCATGATTCAAAAGCACTGTCACCGATTGTGGTGAGGTTGGTTCCAAAGGTGATTTCAGTCAGGTTTACGCAGGATTGAAACGCACTTTTCCCTAGGGTGGTAAGGCTGTCCGGCAAGATAATACTGGTGAGACTGGCTTTATCAAGAAAGGCATTATTTCCGATGGTAGTGACAGGCATTCCACCAAGGGTATCCGGGACAGTAATAGCTCCCCCAGATCCGGTGTAACCTGTAATGGTTGCCTTGCCATCGTTTATGGTGAAATCAAAATCCCCCTGGCTGGGTCGATCCTGGCCAACCGTAGTCAGACCACCCCAAGGGTTGGTCCACCCGGTGGTGTCATGATAATAATAAAGAGTAGCCAAAACATCGATGAATACATCTGTTCCAAGGGTTGGGGCATTTCCCGAAGCTGTGATTTTGGTTAGGCTGCTGCAACCGTAAAATGCGCCGCCCTCGATAATGGCAAGGTTTTCTCCAAAAGAGACAGTAGTTAATCCGCTGCAATAGGAAAAAGCATTGACCCCAAGGGAGACGAGGCTTTGGGGAAGATTGAGGCCTGTCAGGCTGTTGCAGGATGAAAACGCACCCGTCCCGATGGAGGTAAGGCCCTCAGGCAGGATGATGCCGGTCAGCCCGTTGCAAGAAGCAAATGCACCATCCCCAATGGAGGTAATCGTCCCGGGAAAGGAGTTTAGCTCTCCCTGTTTGCCTTGAGGGTAAAGAATAAGGGTTGTCAGGGCCTTGTTGTACAAAATACCAGAAAAGCTGCCGTAGGTTTGGCTTTCCGAACTCACCACAAAACTATCCAGGCTGGAGCAATACGAAAAAGCGGATTCCCCTATTGATGTGAGACTACCAGGAAGGGTGATGCCCAAAAGGCCCGAGCAGGATTCAAACGAAGCGTTCCCGATGGCAAGGAGACCCTCGGGAAGGATGATGTTGGTCAGACTGGCATTATAACTAAAGGCATAGTCTCCGATAGCGGTGACCGGCAGGTCTCCCAGGGTCGCCGGGACAGTAATAGCCCCTCCCGTCCCGGTGTAGCCTGTAACGATGGCTTTGCCATTACTGATTTCGTAAACATAATCCCCTTCGCTCGGAAGCCGGACCCCGGATTCCTCCCAAGCGCTTTGGGTAGCCACCAGGGTCGGAGTTACTTTCCCGGAAACATATTCCAAAATCAGGTTACCCCTCGCACCCGTGGGGTCATTGCTAGCGGCAACATCGGCACCTGTTATCCTGGCCAAGGAATCGACCCAGTCTCTTCCTGTGCCGGTCGAGGCAACCGAGCATCCATAAAGCAAAATATCCGCATCCGAACCCAAGGCCCGACCCCAACCGGCAATGGTGGAACGCTGACTTTGAAGGAGGGCTTCATCCACCACCTGGCCACCAAGGACAATGGCCCCAGCCTTGCCATGGCTAATAATGCGAACCGTTTCGATTCCCGAGGAACCTGCAAGTGCCTCGCTGATTTGAACGAGGGGGTCCCCCGTGGGCCGGATAATCACCACCAGCGAGTCGGCAAGTTCCGCTTTGGGAACACGGTCCGCCAATTCCTGGTCCACAAAAGTGATATTGACCGGGGAACTCCCAGGGCCATGGTCAAAACCCAAAAAGCGGTTGCCTTCACGAATTTGTGATCCATCGGGGTCAACGATGGACTCCCCTGGATTGATTCCAAAGCTAATCTGGTTTCCCACCAAAATCGAGGCGGGAACAACCCGGTTTTCCAGGTTATCAAGGCTTGGTTGGTAATACTTGAAATGGTTGGCACCCAAACGGGGTTGATCCCGCCGAGCTCTTACCCATAATGGAATGGCAGGAAAGGACTTGGACAAAGCCCTTTCCCAAAAATTTGTGAATTTTTGATTTCTGGCAAAGTTCACGGAGACTTACTCCCGTAACGATTTTATTTATTATCGCCCATACTTATAGTAGGGTTACCGTTGGAAAAAGGTTCCCTAATATTCCATGGAATCTTCCAATATTCTCACATACTTGTCAAACTGGGGAAAGGGCAATCACTTTTCCGGCGTACGATTTCCCAAAAGCCATTGGTCCAAATCGTTTATCCATGGGACTTCTGGGCCCTCAAATTCAAGGGTGTGATTGGCATTGGGATATTCCACGATCCTGGTAGGGCCCTGGGCCAAGTCTCCGATTCGATCCCGGGTTGCCTTGTTGTTTACTATTCGGTCGTTTCCCGCCAATAACAATAAGGTTGGCACCTTCCAACCCCTACAGCTGAACCGAAACCAAATGTCCAACCGGACACTATTTACAAAAAACCTTGCCGTGGCGGTCCTAAGAGAATCCTCATCCTTACACAAATAAGCCTGCCAAAGGGAATGGCTTGTAAAAAGGGCCGGGTCAGCCAAAGGGATAGCAAATTGCTTTGCGGGCCAAAAAAGGCTCGAAAGGACGATGGCCAGCCTTTTGGATAGCGGGGGAGAAACGAGAGGAACCAGCCCCGGACAAACAAGGATCAATCCCTCGATCAGGTCTGGACAACGGGCCGCCACCGCAGAGGCTATTTTCCCACCCCAGGAAATACCCCCAAGAAACCATCGGCCCCCTGGATGTTTTTGCTGCTGATTTTGTAGAAATTCCCGAACATCCAGGACCAATCGCCGCCAACCGGGCAGGTCTCCCCGACGAACGGGGTCCTTGCCCGAACCCCGGCGATTCAGAAAGAGGATATGATGCCCTTTGGCGGCCAACTCATTGCAGCTGCCCGTATACCAACCGGCGTGGGATTGAATTCCATGGAGAAAAACCACATGGGTGGTTTGAGGTTGAATTGAGGTTGGCAAATATTCATAAAAGGCAAGTTGGTGCCCATCGGAACAGGGGAAAGGGTGGGGATGTCCCAGGGGATCAGGCGGACAGGACCTCTCAGCCAAGGATCGTTTCCTCCAATTGGGTTACCCTGGCCAAGGCATCGGGCCGAATATCGACACCCAACCCAGCACCGGTTAAAGCAGGGGCCTTGCCCCCCCAACCAAAGGTCAAATCCATTTTACCCAAGGATTCCGTTACCAAATGCCGATCATAAGAGCCCTCAAGGGCTTTCAAACCGGAAACCGATTGGGCAAATAACCGTCCGGCCGCACTAAGGATTGCAGTTTCACCCACCTGGCAACCCAGCTGACAAGACAGGCCATTTTGATGGGCAAAGCGGGCCAAGGCCAGAGTGGGCAGAAAACCCCCACACTTGGACAACCTCAGATTGAATAAATCGCACCACCCCCCCGCCACCGCCCGTTTGGCATCCACCATGGAACAGAGGGATTCATCCAGCATAACGGCGGCCCCCGTTTCCCGACGAAAGTTAAAAAGATCATTACAGTTTTCATGGGGAAATGGTTGTTCCACCCATTGTATCCCCATTGTCCTGGTTTTCCCGAGGACCTCCCGGCCCACTTCGGGTGTCCATGCCTCGTTGGCATCCAGCCGAATCCCCAATTGGCCACCACCAAAATGCCTCAGGGTGGCAACCCTTGAAACATCGTCCTTCCCTTCGATCCCAACCTTGAGTTTTGCCTGCCGAAACCCATAAAGGCGATATCCAAAGGATTTCACCGCCAATTTCCAACCACTGGAAGAGGTGATTACCATGCTGTAGCGTACCTCCGACTGGTTTTGGGCCAGTTCGGGGGCAAGTTTGGCAGCAATCGAACCAAGGGATTGGCCAAAATGCTGCCCATAAGCATCCAATAGGGCAATCTCAAGGGCACACCGAGCCGCATTGCCCACACACTTGCGGTCGTCCCCTGGGACCTCGGGTAATTTCAAGCGGCCAATCATCTGCAAAGCATCATCCCAATCGGATACCTTTCCCAACTGGCCTTTAAGGTCGGTTTTGCGCAAAAGTTCTGAAGACACATCCAGGGTTTCACCGGTTACATAATCCCGGGGAAGACCCTCGCCATAACCCACCATGCCGTTGGCCAGAGTCACCCGAACAATCAGGGAATCGGTATGAAGCCTAACATGCGAGGCATGGCGAATTTCCCGACGAAGGGGAATCCTGACACAAAACATCACCACCGAGCGAATCCGCACAGGCCAAGGCTCCCGATACCAAATGTTTAAGTATTTCTCATATTAGGCCAAACCCGCTATTTTTCAAGGGGTTTGGCGATCCTGTTGACGCCTGATTCAGGCAATTTAACCAAGGAAGGATACCTCGAAAATCAAAGCCTCAGACCCCATGGTCAATCGTCTGGCAGGAAGTAATCCTGGCTATGGAATTCAAAAAAGGACTGCGGCCGGGTTTTCCCGAAGGTAGACCCGGCCGCAGCCGCGAGGAAGGCTTCCTCAATTCTGAACCAGTCTTACTCCAGGTGCGCTAGCTTTTCTGGAATTCTTGCCCTAATCCTCACCGCACAATCTCGACCTCTACCCGAACGGACGGATCCGCAAAGGAGGCCAAGGCCAAGACACGCCGGAGGACCTCTGACTCGGACCTTCTATCCCGTACCTGGATGGTTATCCGGGATTCATCCTCTTTCATCCGACCCGTAACATCGAGGGCATAACTCCCACAGGCTTTTTTTGCCAAATCGATTAATCCTTCCAAAGGAAGGGTTCGGCTCAAAGGAGTATCAAACTCAATGGATCCCGTGGAAGGTGCCGCTACATCCGAAGCCTTAGGCGTTTTCAAGGTTTCCCTTTTGATAATGCCGGTGGGAGGAACAAATTGTGTATTTGTGACCGTATTGGCCTCGGGAACCTCCTCCAAGGTAAAGCTGCCGGTTTGCACCGTTGGCCTTGCCAAGGGAACTGGCCCCCTGGCTGCAACCGTTTCGGTCCGCAGGCCAAACCGTCGTTGGGCCTCTTCTTTGGGGATGACTCGAACCGCACCCGCAAGCTGGATCGGTTTGCCCTGATAATGCCGGGGAGATCCCCCCAGCCAAATTTCCCCGGTTGGTTCCGTTGCCCCATCAAGGGTTTGGATTTCCTGGGCAGGACGCATCACCCTCCCTGATTGGGCCACGGCAATGGCAGACATCTGCCCGCGGGCGGAGTAGGTGTAATCCTTCTCTGCGACTCTGGTAGTGTTCGTAGTCAGGCTTTGGTTGCTTGGCTGGGTGGGACCTGCCGCTGAGAACGGTTCAGGGGTTGAACGAGGGGGTTCCAACGGCTTTTGGACTACATTGCCTCGCCCCAGGGGATCATCGCTTGGCAATACCACCACGGGCCCCATCTCTTTTTCCTGAATACGACCAGGAAGGCTGAGGTTGCCATCGCTTGATATGAGAGTGACAAGCTGCTCATCCTGGAGCATAGAGCCAACTTCACAGCGGTTTTCCACGGCCGTACAGCCGTTTAGGCGCCTTAGGCTACGACTCACGGAGACTTTGTCCTCATAGGAAAGGAGTCTGCCACCCAGCCGAATCATCCCGTTCGAGTAGACCTCTTCGACTCGCAAATCCTGGCTGAACTCGATGAGTTTATCGGTGATGTGTCGTTCGGCTTTGGCATGAAGTTCGTTGACCGGCGTCGAGGGACGGCGGGGTGAGGGAGCGATTAAAACCATCAATTTGTCCTTGATGGGGGTATCGGAATATTTCCCGGCAAGATCCAGGGCCCGTTGCCTTAGGGTGTTGGAGGAAACCACCCCACGCAACTCCACCACGAAAGACTCATCCTTCAGGACGGCTTTGACCCCCGGAGGCTGGGCAAAGAGCATCGGATCTGCCAGCCAAGCCAACTCAACCCGATAGGCATCAAGTTGGGCACGAGCCTCAAGGCGGGCTTTTTCAATCTTTTGGGATTGGTTTTGGAGGTAGATTTTTTCCGGCGGAGAAATATCGGTGGGTCGGTCAGGATAGAGCTGGATGCGCCGTGAAGGCCGGGGCAGGTCCTCTTGGGCACCAATTGTTGGCCCTTGAAGGATGAAAAATCCCAAGGGGAGGCCCCCAAGGACCCTGATACCAAGTGCTTTGTATTTTGGGGTGCCCATGACAAACCTGCTTTGGGGTGAGTGGATGCGGGCTTTCGTCGGTTGATTCCAAGCTCAAGCTTTCAAAACGGCCCGGTTTTATTGAGGTAAGTGGCGAGAAGGGCCGAGCTTATGCCCGACCCTTGGAAACCATTTGACCTCATTACTGGTTGGGAATCGAATGAGGAGTCAAATCCCGGGTAACCGATTTTTGCGTTTCAGGATCGTCACCCACATACATGTGGAGATGGTCCTTGTCGATGTAGAGCACTTGAACCCGGGGATTCTTTACCTTCATGGCAAAGGGATATCCTGATTCGATGATCTCGTTGTAATAGATGGTGCATTTCCAGTGGCAGTGGTGAAGCTGGGCCGGCCCTATGAGCGGAAAGAACCGGGGAGGATCAATTTTGTCGACCATCCTCTCGGTTACGATCTGGATATCGTCACGAAACTCTTCGTAAAAAAAGGGTACGCCCCGGGCCAGCCTAGGCATGGCCCGAATCACCTGAGCCTCATCCGGCGGGTCTTCACAAGTTGGAGGCGCAAACCCCTGCCGAATCGGCGGCAGGATTGGCGTTTTGTGATCGTTTGTTTTGCTGAATTTCTCTTCCATCCGGTCGGTAACCCAGGGCTGGACCGTCAAAGCGGGCAAAAATGCCAACGAATACGGAATACAGCCGGACAAACCAAACGGTGCCAGACTCATGAGAGCCCACATCGCCAAAGACCGCGCTCGTTTCATTTCGGTCTCCCTTCCTCGCTTGCCATTCCAACCTCGAACGCTTACCACCCCCAAACCCTCCATGGGCGGGGTAGTCGGAATGGCCCTTCTAGCTATGTCATCGGCGGTCTGGTAGTAACGACTTGAGCGACAGTAACGGTTATCGGGAAAATAATGGGTAGGAGTTAGCCCTTGAGGGGACAAAATGCTTTCATATGTTGCCCATTTTTACTTTTCTTCCCGATTACCCAGAAAGGGAGAGGCACCTCCGGGATGGGAAATGTTCGAATTTTGGCCATTTCAGGCCATGGGTTAAGGACCAGTTCTATTACTGTAAAGGACGCTTTTCCCGTTTTCCAATCAATCAAGAATCCTATTTATTCCTCTTTTTCCCTGCTTCAAGGTAGGCTTTTTCACCCTTAAGAATGTTTTCCGGGACAGTCGCCGGGGATACTTGGGTGTGTTCTACCTTTTCATCCGCCCCAATCGAGCGCATTTTGATATTGCGATACCAAACCGGGTCTCCGTGATCCTGCAGGTTCAGGTTGGCACCCCGATCGGCTAGCTTGGCTCCCCGAACTTTGAGGAGTTCCACCTCGAATGACCATTTGGGATCGGTGTAGTCAAAATCAATCACCTTTTCACCGTTAAGCCAATGTTGAATGATTGAGCCTTTACAAACTATGCGGCCCTGGTTCCATTCCCCAACAGGTTTGGTTGCGTCCATGCTGGGAGGCATACAGAAATAGACACTGGCGGCACTGGTGCGAGGGTTCTTGCCATCGTTATGAACCTTGTTGTCCAGAATTTGGTATTCGTATTGGCCGGGACGATAATACACCCCAGAGTTTGATCCTTTGGCCACCTTCCACTCGAAAACGAGTTCAAAATCATCCGGGACCTTGAACTTCTCAAACCGGATGTCGCCACCCTTGCCCTTGCGTGTTAGGATGCCATCCTCAATGAACCAATTGCCTGCATGCTTCCAGCCCTCCAGTGACTTGCCATCAAAAAGGGTTTGGAATGGGGTGCCAACAGGTTCGGCAGGAAAAAGTCCCAAGGAAAAAACAATCAACGCAGCTAGGGAAACGAAGAATCTTGGCATGGGAGGACCCCAAAAAGGGATGGAGGGAACCGACTCCATCATCTTGGAATAAAGTTCTCCTTTCGCCCAGCGTAAAATGGTTCCGGGGTTCCAAATCCGCTAACTTTAAAGCCAGGTTTGACCAAAAGGTGGCCCTTGCAAAGTCCGGCCGGAAGAATATTCAGGGACGACTATTTAAGGTGCAGGAAACCTGGAGCTGGAAGGACCAGGATCAGCTTGCCCCCTTTTGCCTCAACCCGGATTTGCCATGTTTTTATCGCTTCGGAAAAAGCATGGTCCATGTGAAGGACTTCGGTCATGTCAATTTCCCAGGCACCCTTCATGTCGCCCTGTTCTTTGATGATTTTGTCCAGCACAGGCAAGCGCAAAAAAGTGGCATTTCCCCGAAAAACAATCCGGTTTTCTCCTTCCTTGATTACACTCATGTGGGTCAAGTTCCATAGGAGCCGAACCATGGCAACCAGAAAACCTGCCACCACCCCCATCAAAAGGTCCACCATTACCGTGACTAAAAGTGTCACCAGGAAAACCCCCAATTCCGCCCTATCATGACGCCACATGGATTTCATAAAAGGAAAATCCACCAACCGAAACCCTATGTAAACAAGGACAGAGGCCAGGGCCGATGTGGGTATCACCGAAAGTAAACCAGGTATCAGCAAGAGAATGGTCAAGAGCCAAACTCCATGGAGAATCGCCGAAACCCGGGTTTGGCCCCCGGATTGAATATTGGCACTGGATCGAACAATGACACCGGTAATCGGAAGCAATCCACCTAATCCACTCAGGGTGTTCCCCATCCCTTGGGCCAACAGTTCCCTGTTGTTGTCGGATGGTTTTCCCCGGGTGATCGTGTCCACCGCGGAAGCACAAAGGAGACTCTCGGCACTTGCCACGAAACCAATGCCAAGGCCATGTTTCAGAATCTGGATCCATGATTCCAAAGGAAACGAAAAGGGATCGAGCCAATGAAATGCCTCTTCAAGGGAACCCGCAAGTTGAATGCGCCGGACTGGCAACTGGACCAGATAGGTAAATCCCGTGGCAATCGCCAAAGCAACCAAGGGGCCAGGAAGCCACTTTAAGGATTTGGGTTGAAACTTTGCCCACAATAGAATGATTCCAATGGTAATCGTACCCAACAAGGCAGCACCCTTATGGGCCGGTTCCCCGGAGGGGGAAACCGATTGGAGCAAAACAGTTGGCAGGGAAAAAAGGTTTTTTAGGCCATTTCCAGAGGGGTCGGGTGCATGATCCAAAAGCACATAGGATTGGCTAAGGGCTATGAGCAAACCGATCCCAGACAACATACCATGGATAACAGCGGGCGAAATGGCCCGGAATAAACTACCCAACTTGAGAGTTCCCGCCAGGATTTGAAACACCCCGGCCACCAGGATCGCCCAACCAAAGGAGGTGATTCCCAATTGGCTTTTGGCGGTTATCACCAAAACCACCAATCCCGCTGCGGGGCCACTTACCTGCAAAGGGCAACCTGCAAGGCTGCCCACAAATATTCCACCAATGACCCCGGTCAGGATACCCACTTGGGCGGCTCGGGCTTGGTCGACTGGATCCGAGGATAGGGCACACGCTTGGGCAATTCCCAAACACAAAGGTAGGGCAACCAGGAAAACCACAATGCTTGCCATGAAATCAGGAAGAAAGCCGTGGCGCTTTGTTCCTTGTGGAGGGTGACCATTCGGCAAATGTTCTGTATCGGCGGTCACTATGGTTTCGTCTCCCTGTTTGGTAATGCTAGGAATATAGGCTTGGCTAGCGAGATTTGGAATTCCCCCGATTTAAAAAGAGGGGATTGGGTTAATGGGGTATTCAAGGGCATTACGGCTGAAAGGAATCCCGCCAGACCCAGTATCACCAAGGCCAAAAGGGTGGGATACCATTCCCGGTTAAGTAAATCAGGAATTGGTCCTTCCAAAACGGCTCCCCGGGCCGGGCCCCAACATGCCTCGATAAGGGCTCGACCCACATGAAAGGCGACCACCGCCCACGATAAGG
The DNA here is from genome assembly GCA_005808665.1 of Planctomycetia bacterium. Classification (GTDB taxonomy): domain Bacteria; phylum Planctomycetota; class Planctomycetia; order Gemmatales; family Gemmataceae; genus SYLG01. The sequence continues at coordinate 10,437 of SYLG01000133.1, forward strand.
CAATCAGTGTTGATAGCCAAGGTGAGACAAGGGACACTGTTTCAACCGCCCCATCGATTACATAAAACGATGGCCAGGGTGGCATACCAATGAGCAATCCCAAAAGGAGGAGAATCATGGCGTGAAACCTTGGAGCCTCGCAACCCATTCCGCCCAGGTTCGTCCAGCCATCCTCCCCAATGCGCTCGGCTACCCGCCAAACAAGGTGGGACCCAATGGTGCCCGCCCCCAAAAGCAGGATCGCATGAGCCCAAGTTTGGCCGTGGCCCCCCGCCATGGAGAGGACAGACATACCCCCCAAAGCCTGAATGGCTCCTGAAATCGCAAATGTAACGCTTCGGGCACCCACCACGGTAATAAGCCCAACCGCGACACCAAGGGTTCCTCCCCAGATAAGTATGGGTTGGAATTCGTTCGGGGTAACCTCGTGGAGGAAAGCGGTAAAGATAACAGCCAAGGCCCCGGTAAACCCAGTCTGAAGGATCCAGAAGGCCCCTTTCAGGAATGGTGCGGTAGCGATAAACATGAAAAGGGTGCAGCCAAGGACGGCAAGGATGACTCGACCTCCTTCGACGATGTCCGAAACCATCCAGGCTTGGAAGAATGCCACCAGGAGGGGAATCAGGGATCCCCACCAATTGCCGATTTGACGACCAATTTGGGTGCAAAGGGACCTAAAAGAAGAAACCAGGATGCCCAGGGCGAATACAGGGCCAATAAAGAGTGATCGAAGGGCAAGCCATACCCGAATGAATCGCAATTCTTTAGCCCATTGGGAAAGAGGTAGTCCCATGGACCTTCGAAACCAAGCCAGGTCTCCCGGCCGGGATGGGGCCCGGAGAAGTTGGTACCAGCGTAGGATGGCATGGCCCGCTACAAGCCAAACCACCAGTTTCCAAAATCCAAAACCAAGAAGGACAAAAAGCAAACCAATGGTTGACATGGCAGACCATGCCAAGGCCGTTTTGGCATCCGGCGTGACCCGGGCTCGGATTCCAGCATCCAGGGAGGTAGCTGCTCCGCAAACGATTAAAAGCGTTCGGGCAAGGAGGTTTTCCTCCCATAAACCGTGCAACCTCAACGCCAACAGGATTCCCAAATGCAGTGACAGACCTCCGTAGAACAGGGCACTTGAGGGGGTTGGCCCCTCCATCGCCCGGGGCAACCATCCACTAAAGGGAAGTTGGGCGGATTTGACCAGGACCGCAACCAAAAAACCCAAAGAGCAAACCACCGAAACGGGTCCGGGAAGAATCGCAAGGGAACCAAAGGACCCATGGACCTCATGGGCAAGCATCAGGCCGCAACCCAATAGCATTCCCGCATCGGCAATGCGGTATTGACGAAACACCGCCACGGCACCAGTGCATGGTCCAGGCCTTTCATGGTAAAACCCGATTAGCAATACCGAGGAAGCCCCAATGACTTCCCACCATGCCGCCATCTGAACCGGGTTGTCGGCAGCAATGGCCCCGAGCATGGAACCCAAAAAGGCCAACGCAATCGCCATAAATCGTACATAACCGGTTTCCCGATGAAGGTAGGTCACAGAAAAGCGAATGGTGGCAAATCCCATGAGGGCAGCAACTATTCCCCAAAGTGCGGTGGCTTCATCCCAAAGAAAGACCGGTTCCTTCCCAAGTAACCCCCACGGGAGCGGCACTTCAAGCCTTGGTCGATCCAGGTAGAACCAGCATGCCGAAAGGATCACCAACAAGCAAAGGGAAATCCCCAAGGCGACCATTGCCATAATGCCTACTGGCCATTCCCAATCTTCGTTCGGTTTTTTCCATCCAAGGGAAATGGCAAAAACCACGGCAAGCCCCACGGGAACAAGGATGGAAAGGAAAAGAAAAATTGACGCTTGGTAAGGCAACCAATCAGGAATTTCAGGAGGCATGGGTTCCCCCCAATTCCACTGTAATTTGGGGAACCAGGATTTCCTCAAATCCCACCTTGGGAACCCGGAAGTATTGCTTGCCGGTTCGCCTATCAAGACAGGCCAAACGAACCCATCCGTTTTCCACCATATCCTGGACATACCCTTTGTGGGTCAGAATGGATCCAAGGATTTCCGGCGTTGAATCCACAACCACCAAAAGGCGCAATGGGATGTGAATCTCCACGGCTTGCATGGGAAGCCCGGTTCGGAGGTCACCGGAAGCTCCCTCCATCACCCCCACCAGGGCACTTGGATTATGTGGCAATTTGGTCCCGGCCCCCAGCTTTTCATTGTCAACCCGGGAAAAATAATATTGAAGGTTGATTCCCGCCAACACCGGGAGGATGCCCACCAAGAGCCGTTCAATGATGGCACCATCAAGGTCGGACCCGGGTTCATATGGCCTACCGCAAAAGTTCTGCTACATTAATCAGCTGACATCAGCTGCAAATGTGGCAGGAGGTAATGGACCATGGATGGTTGCGGATATTCTACACCGGATGTGAGAGTTCGTGCAGTCAAAGCGGTGCGAAACGGAA
>SYLG01000134.1 GCA_005808665.1 Planctomycetia bacterium
ATCAGGTCGAAGCCTAAATAGAGCACCACCGCAGACGCTCAACCGGAGCATTTCCATGGGCAGTTCCTTGAAAAAAATTAGCCGTTTCTTGCCGTTCGCTGTGTTGCTGCTTGGCGTTATGGATAGGCTAACGATCCCAAGTGCCCATGCCTGGACCGAGGAAACACCCTTGATAACCGAGGGGAGTTTTGTTGCCGAAATTGATGAAATTTCCACCCTGGAGGATTTGTTGGCCCTGATTCGGGATCGGTCGCCCCAAATTTTAAGTGCCGAGGCCAAAATCCGTACAGGTCAAACCGAATATGATGCGGCCAACCCTGCTCTGAAAACGCGCTTTCGGTTGGGTGAAGCCTTGATCAAACAAGGCGAAAAAGAATTTGCCTTGAAACAGGCCATTGCGGAAAGGGCGCATTTGGTTACTACCTTGCAATTGCAGGCAGCATCCCTTTGGTGTGGATTGGGTGCTGCCACAAAGGGTGAAGAGGTTGCAAAAGATCAGGAATTAGTCCTCAAGGCATTGCTTGAACGGGCGGAATCCATGCGACGAATAGATGAGGGTGCTGCCGTTTTGGTGGAGGCTGTTACAGGCGAAGTGGAAGGGCGAAAATATGCCCAAATGAAACTCAAGCGGGTGCAGCAGACAATAAAAAGCCAATTACAATTTTTGACCGGAGATACCTCCGGGAAAATCGTATTCAATGCCAAAGAAACACAAATTCCCCTAAAGCTCAATGTTTCCCGCCAGGATACGGAATTGTTGCTTGCAAAGATCAATGAAACCGGGCCAGGGATTCGGGAACTAGGGGACATTATTGACTCGGCCAGGGACTCCCATTTCCGGGCAGGACAAGCCGGGAAAGATGGTTTCATGGGATCCGTCCTTCCCTGGATTCCGGGTACCGGTGGCATTCGCAACCGGATGGATTCGAACCGTGCAGCCCAGCAAGAGGTAGCTTCCGCCATTGGCCTTCAGGCAACAGTTGCCGTGGAAGAAGTCCGGGCCCGCATGGGGATTCTGGTTCGTGAGGCCCACGAGGCCATCCGTCAGGGAGACACCGAACTTAAAAGTTCCCTGGAGCAAATCAAACGAGCCAAGGAGGCGTACCGGCTTAATGATCTTCGGTTAAGAATGAATGTTCAGGGGGCAAGTACGGCGGATGTTTTAACCAGCCTGAATGGCCTTGAAAAAGCCCAAATCAATTACTTTCTCAGTTTAACGGATTTCAATTTTGCACAGGCTCGGCTTGCTGCCATCCTGGGCGATCTTAAACGCACACCCATGTCTCGCTAACCTTTCCAATCATTTCAAGACCCTTATCGCTTCCCTAAGATGATCCCCGGAGGTCATCGGTGAATAAGAACAGGATTCGGATTATTGGTGGAGAATTCCGGGGCCGCAATATTCTTTGCGATGTAAATCCAACCCTTAGGCCAACCCCGGACCGGGTTCGCGAAGCCCTTTTCAACATTCTCTTTGGTTATTTGGAAGGTCGTTCCTTTTACGATGTTTTTGCCGGGACAGGCGTGGTGGGCCTGGAAGCGATCAGCCGTGGTGCCAAAGATGCCTCTTTTGTGGAACTCGATGGAAAGCATGCTGCCGCCATTCAAAAAGTTGCCAAAGATTTAGGAATCAGTCCCAAAACCCACCTCATTCGGACAGATGTTTACCGTTGGCTAGAACATTGGATGGTTCCCAAGGATCCGGTTGTCGTGTTTTTTAGTCCACCTTTTCCTGACCTTACCTCCAAGCCTGAAGCGTTGATTGCCGGGGTTGAATCCGTGGTGACCAAGTTAAGCCCCGGTTCTGTTTTAGTGGTACAAAGCGAGGATTTGGTGCCGCTTCCATGGTTTGATAATTCGGATTGGGATTGCCGAAAATATGGCCGAAATTGGTTGTTGATCCGAAAAATATTCGAGGTATAACATCGATCCGTGGATTTCGGGGAGGCCAACCATGGCAAAGGTATTGATTCCCATTGGTGATGGGACCGAGGTTCTGGATACTTTATATCCCATTTTTCGTCTTCCGGAGGATGGTTTTGAGGCAGTGGTTTGTGGGCCGAAAGCCAGGATGTATCATGGTGTCCTTCATGAGATTCCTCCCGAACCTGGAATTGCCTGGGACATTACCCGGGAATCGCCGGCCTACCACATTAAGGCAACCCACGCCTTTGCCGATATTCAACCCGAAGAGTTTGCGGGACTTTTTCTTTCGGGGGGTCGGGCCCCGGAATACCTTAGGTACGACCAAAATCTGCTTCGCCTCACTCAACATTTTTTTGAAACGGGTAAGCCCGTGGCCATGGTTTGCCACGGCGTGGAAATAGCAGCTGCGGCTGGCTGCCTCCAAGGGCGAAAAGCCACCACGGTGGCGAAATGCCGGTTGGATGTCACCGCATTTGGGGGAACCTATTGCGATCAACCCTGCGTTATTGATGGGAATTTGATTTCCGCTCGTACATGGCATGACAATACCATCCTCCTCAAAGAGTTTGTCAAAATGCTCCTCGCGGACCAAAAAACAAGGGGTGAATGAACGATTAAGTGGCCCGGCAGAAAATTGTTGGCAAAAAGTATAACGATTTGGTTGACTTGGGTTCGAACCCTGTTACAATGTTGTTATACCTCCATGGGTGGTATTTTGTAAAACGGAGCTTTGATCCCAATGCTGTCCAGCCGAACCCGAAAAGCTTTTACCCTCATTGAGCTTTTGGTAGTGATTGCCATTATTGCCGTTTTAATAGGGTTGTTGCTTCCCGCCGTGCAAAAGGTGCGTGAGGCTGCCAATCGGCTCCAATGTGCCAATAATCTCAAGCAAATTGGTCTTGGCTTACAAAATTACCACGCCACCCTCAACCAGTTTCCTAGTGGCTATGTTGACCGGCAAAAAGCGGTAGCGAATCCCTTGGATCTTGGCCATGGATGGGGTTGGGCGGTTCACCTGTTACCTTTTTTGGAACAGGAAAATTTGCACAAACAAATGAATATGGGTGTGTCCAGCCTGGATCCCTCCAACCAGCCAAGCGTAACTGCGGTATTGAAATCCTATTTGTGCCCCTCGGACAACCATGGCGAATCCTTTGTTCCCTCGGGGATTTCCTCAAAAGTGGGACCATCCAATTATGTTGCCCTGTTTGGCACAGGCGAAATAAGCGAGGATCCTGGTCGGGGAAATGGTGTATTTTATCGCAATAGCAATACGCGTATTGCCGACATCACCGACGGAACAAGCAATACCATTTGTGTTGGGGAAAGATCCTCAAATCTATTGCAATGCACCTGGGTTGGGGTCATTCCCGGTGCTTTATCGGTTTCTCCGCAAAACCCGGGGCAAAGTGAACCGGCCCACGCCATGATCATGGGACATACTGGGGTATGGGATCCATCAAGGCTTCCACACACTCCCAATTCGAAAAACGCTCATGTAGACGACTTTTGGAGTCGTCATGTTTCGGGTGTCAATTTCCTCCTTTGTGATGGGTCGGTCCGCATGATAAACAACAGCATCAATCCCCAAACCTGGGCCGCTTTGGGTACCCGATCGAGTGGCGATTTGGTCAACCTTGACTGACCTCCATGGCCGTTTTCCGTTAAATCGATCGTTTTATTCATTTATCGTCAAATCCGGATCCCTCCTCCCTTTAAGAAGCTTCTTGAGGACAACCTCATCCGGCAGGCCGTCCTTGGTAAGGGGCAAAAAGGGCCTTAGGCTTGAAACGGGTGAAGCATCAAAGCGTCTTAATAGCATTTGTAGTTGCATTGCCTGCTGTTCCGGGCGGGCTACCGGGTCCCACCCGATGGAATTTTCTCCATAAACCGATTTAAGCCCTTTATGTGACAAGTATCGAACCGCCCCATAACGCTCCGGTCGCATTAATCTTGGCAAGAAAACCCCAAACCAATCGTTTCCAGAAGCCAATCGGGCAGCAGGTTGGGTAAAAGCTGCCGCCATGATTACCCGACTGCGGGCATCACCCTGGGTGAGGGTCAGAACGGAACCCGCAATGGACGATTCCTCCGCAGAAAGGTGACCTGAGGAATTTTTTTTGCCATTGGGCCATTTGGCCAACTCTTGTTGGGTCCAACCAAGGGATTTGTCCAGGTGACAAAGGTTGCAGGCGTGGGGTTTTCCCGTATTCAAACTTCCCTGCAAATCAGGAATTTGGATGCGATGGGAAAGGTGACTAGCCATTAAAGAATAGACTTGTTTGGGCATGTGACACGATTGGCAAAGGCTTCCGGCCGAGGCCTTTCCATGGCGTGTGTGTTGCTCCAATTTGTTTCGGTAATCCCCATGGCATTGGAAGCATGCCTCATTGGTACCCATCCCCTCTTTAAGCATATAATTGGGATTATCGCTGTGCATAGTATGGCAACTCAGGCAACTAAGGTTACCTTTGCCCTGTTGGTAACAGGGGGACAGGGCCATACCGTTAAATTCCAAGCCTGTGGTTAAAGGCGTCCCATCCCCCCAAAAGCGGCCGTCCCTTGGGTCTGGCTTTTGATTCCTTTGGGGAGTCTTCCCGGATCCCAATTGGGTCTGTTCCCTTTCAGACCAAAAAAAATGGTTAAAAGTAGACAAATCAAGGCCTGGTACAAAGGGATCGCGATGGGTTTTGGGGTCCCACATTTGCGTTTTGGGTACCAAAGCTCCGTGACACCGCGCACAAATATCATCCCGCCGGACAACGGACAAACTTTGCGGATTGACAACATCCATCGGCCCATTAGCCTTACCGTTTAATGCTTTTTGCCTGGCGACATGATCTGCACCTGGACCATGACACGCTTCGCAGGATATTCCCAGTTCATGTACTGTGGTCTTGTACCCTGTTACCAAACCTTTGGAGTTCCTAATCGGGTTTTTTTGGGTCCCCGTGTTATGACAATAAAGACAGGTTTCATTCCAAATCGCTCCGCGGCTTTGAGACCAAAAATCCTCGGAATCAGGAGCCAAAAACGATCCATTGCCATGCACCCACCTTTTCTCGCCAAGGTGGTACAATAGCGGCAAGCGCATGAATTCTCCGTTGGGTTTTTGATGGAGGCATTCCTGAAGCCAATGCGATCCCACCACCCGATCCACACGCAATTTCACCATCCTAGGGGTTGGTTTTCCTCCCAACCCACCGGCCATCCCTGCCTGTTTGAATGCCCATTGGGGATCCGCCGTTTGCATGAAAAAGGAATCACCCTCACGGGTCATGGTGGATTCAATCCCTTGGTAATTGTGTTTGGCCTGATCAAAATCCCCTTTCACATATTCAGGCGTTGCATCCCGGGTCATCGTGCGGTGGAATGTTTTGTGCCAGGTATCATATTGTTCCTGATGGCATTCCACACAAGCGGATGAGGTAGCAAAAGCAGGTTCCAGGGTGGTACTCTGATGAGATATTTTGCCCAAAGGCGATGGGGAATCGGCCCCATTCCAAAGCCACCATAATCCACCCCCAGCCATTGCAACCAATGCAAATACAAATGTTCCAGCTTTATTTCCCCATTTGCGGCCAACATAAAAACCAGGAATCAATGACAAGCCAAGAATGCACATTAGGATTTTGACGAGATTCATAG
>SYLG01000135.1 GCA_005808665.1 Planctomycetia bacterium
CAGCAGCACCTTTACCATTGGTGTGAACAAGTCCTTTACCTTTGCTGCAACCGGAAAACCAACCCCTGCCTACAGCCTGATTTCGGTGACGGGTACGGGAACCAGTTTGCCAAGTGGCCTTTCGCTAAACAACACCACCGGGGTTCTTTCGGGAACGGCCGCAATTGGTACCCAAGGCACCTATATCCTTACAATGCGAGCCACCAACGGCTTGGGCGTGAATGTCAATCAAACCTTTACCTTGACGGTTTCCTAGTCTTCGGTTGTCTCAACGCAAAGGGCACCCAATTTTTAGGGGTGCCCTTTGCGTTGCCCTGTTTTGTAATTGCTAGGTATTCAATCCTTCATAGCTGATAATGCGCGAAATGTCCCTGCCCAGGTCGGAACGCAAGCGTAGTTTGGGCAGATCCCAAAGGTGGTTAAAAATCGTTCCAAGGACATTGGGAATAGTGACCGGCAAGGTCGTGGGATGGGCCCCATCGCGACTGCTTTGGCCGTAACTCCCCCCGGTTGTGATGGGCCCACCGGCCATCAATAGGGGTCCAAGGTTTCCCCAATGGTCCCGCCCGCCCTGGGTGTTTACCTTGGGTGTGCGACCAATCTCTCCGCACACCACAACAAGCACCTTTTCCGTAAGTCCCCGTTCAAAAAGATCATCCAGGAGGGCACTAAGCGCCTTGTCCAGCACCGGGGCCAACCAAGGCATGGCGTCCTTCATGGGGGCGTTGTTCACATCACTATGGTTGTCCCAGACAAACGCCGTATTGACTGCCACAAAACCGGTGCCCCTTTCGACGAGGCGCCTTGCCATAAGCATCAGCTTGCCAAGCGATCGCACATGTTCTTTATAGAAATTGTGGTTGTTCCATTTGGTGGGAATGGAGGATTCGTTCACCAGGCCCAAGGTGTCGTAGCGTGCGAGGACCTTGGTGCTTTCGCCCTTCAGGTTAAACGCATCCCCAACTCCCCCCAAAAGCAGTCGCAATGCCCGTTCCCGGATTCCCTCTCCGGATTCGGCATCGAGTTGTTGTTTCAGTTTGTCCATGGCGGTTAAAAGGACTCGCCTTTCCATTATCTGATCGGCACTAAGCTTGAGCTTCATATCCTTGAGAAGATTACCCGCACCCCCTGGAACAAACGGCGTGGTCGATTTGGGAAAGCTCCCCGTGACCCCAACAAGCTCGGGCCCCATAAACGGATTGGCCCGCTTTTCGCCAACCGATTCGGGATGAAGGAAAACATTGGCTGGAAGGCCATCCCCGGTTTGGATTCCGGATACTGAGGCATAGATGGAGCCAAGGTTGGCCATCCCGGAATCTTTGCAGACCAGCGGTTTCAGGTCATGGTTGGCGTCGCCTGGAATGTAGGATCTGACATTGAGGATGCGGTTTGAACGATTTGCCAAAAGGGGAAAATGCTCCCCAAACCTTTGACCGGGAATGGTGGTGGGGATGGTTCCCACCACGGTTTTGATATCGGAAGGGGCGGTTGGTTTTGGATCAAAGGTTTCGAATTGACTGGGTCCGCCATGACAGAAAACAAAGATCACGCTGTGGCCTGATTTTGTGGCCACGCTTTCGGCACCAAGCCTACCCGCCCCGGCCAGCATTCCGGCGGAAGCTACCTGCAAAAATCCGCGGCGCGAACTTTTGGGACCGATTCGAAGCATGACATCGACCCACTAGACATTGATTTGAGGAAAGGGTGGCTAAACGGTCGGCAGGAAGGCTCTCCCATTCTATCATGGAAAACTGGAGAATGGAAGTGTAGGCTCCGTTTGGGGCCTTAGCACCCCCCTGCTTCTGCCATGACGGTAAGTTGAATGCGGCTTTTGCCATATTCGCCTTCCAGGAAATCCCTGCCCCGTTTTACATTCACATGATCCCAGGGTAACATTTCGGTTACAGGTCGCTCCCTTTGGGCATAAAAATGGGCGTCCATACCCAGTTCAGCAAGCGCCTCATGCCAAATGGAAGCCCGGAAATGTTCCCGCCAACCATCAAACCGTGCCCCTTTACGCCAAGCAAGTTCCAATAGTGCTGCGGTTCGGCGATCGCCCCTGGTAAGGATCCCCTCGAGGATGCTGGTTTCGATGTCGTGTTGTTTGACCTTTACGGCTCTCAGGCGAACCCTGCTCCTAAGGTATTGACCCGCCTCGGTCAGGTACTCCCTCGTTTGCATGCCATTCCATTGATAAGGGGTGTGTGGTTTGGGGATGAAGTTACTGACCGAAGCGGTAACCTCCTTCCATTTCCCGGTGACCTCTTTGCCAATTTGGGCTATGGTCTCGGCCATATCCACGATGCCGTCCAGGTCGATTCGGCGTTCGCCGGGCAAGCCAACAAGGAAATAGAGCTTCACCTTTTCCCATCCATGCTTGAAGGCCTCGCGACAGCCCTCATAAAGGTCTTCATTTTTGATTTTTTTGCGGATCTGTTCGCGCATATCATCACGGGCAACCTCAGGGGCCAAGGTAAGTCCCGCCTTGCGAATGCCTTTTACCAATTGGGGAAGGGTTCGAAGTTGGTTGTTGATTCGGAGACTGGGCAAGGTGACATTCACCCCCAAAGGGTGAAAGGTTTCGTGCATCCTTTTGACCAGCTCCTCAAAGTAGGGATAATCGCTGGTGGATAGGCTAAGGATGCTTATTTCGTCATAGCCTGTGTTTCGGTAGGACTCCAAAGCGGTCGCAACAATGGTCTCCACCTTGCGAAGGCGGAGCGGCCGCTTGATCACGGTGGATTGGCAAAAGCGGCACTGCCAGGGGCAACCTCGCATGATCTCGATAGCGATCCGGTCATGGGGGGTGCGAATGTGGGAAACCACAGGCCTGGTGGGTAAGGGGATGGCATCGAGATCTTCGGTGATGGTACAGGAAGTAATTTGGGCCGGAATGTCGGAACGGGTTCTGTGGATGGCGGCCAGGGTTCCATCGGCCTTGTAATCCGGTTCGAAAAAGCGGGGTACATAGGCCCACGGAGCTTGTTTGGCGATTTGTGCCAGGATCTCCTCGCGGGAAAAATCGGTTTCCCGACGAAGTTGGGTCCAGAGTTTGGTAATCAGGGGAAGGCTCTCTTCGCCATCGCCCAAAATAAAAAGATCGACAAAAGGTGCCAGGATTTCCGGGTTTTGGGCACCAGGACCTCCCGCCACAATCAACGGATGGTGCCGGTCTCTTTTGTCGCTATGGATCGGAATGCGGCCCGATTCCAGAATGGTGAGAAGATTGGTGTAACAGACCTCGTATTGGAGACTGAAACCAAGAATGTCAAACCGCAAAAGGGGCGTGAAGGACTCCAGGGAATAAAGAGGCAAATCCGCCTCACGAAGTGCCTTTTCAAAATCTGGCCAAGGCGCAAATACCCTTTCGCACCACCAATTGGGGTTGCTGTTCAGGATCGAATAAAGCACCTGAAGGCCATGGTAGCTTTGGCCAATGGTGTAGGCGTCGGGAAAGGCCATGCAAACTCTGGCCGTAATGTTGGCTGGATCTTTGACGATGGCATTCAGCTCTCCGCCTATGTATTGGGCCGGAGCGACGACTTTTCCCAAAAGCAGTTGGACACGGTCTCTAAGAGCATCCCCTGAAATCATAAAAAACCTTGCCCAAAATGGCCTAAAACCTGAATTTGTCCCGAATCTGGGGATTGACGATTTTCTCGGCGGGCCATTCCCCTTTGTAAAGGCTGACGGCCGCCTCTGCGGCACTTTCCGCCATGGCTGCAAGGGACATACTGTCCACTCCGGCGGCATGGGGGGTAAGGACCAGATTGGGCAGATCAAACCATGCCTGTTTTCCAGGAGGTTCTTCTTCGAAAACATCAATGCCCGCACCACCGATGGTGTTTTTGGCAAGGGCATCGGCCAAGGCCGCTTCGTCCAATACCCAACCACGGGAGGTGTTGATGATGATGGCGGTATGTTTCATCCGGGCCAAACTTTTGGCGTTGATAAGGTGCCTGGATTCGGGGGTAGCCGGAAGATGAAGGGTTAGGATGTCACTTTTTTCCAACAAATCTTCAAAGGTGACAAGGGAAATGTTGTGGGCCTTGGCAAAGGCAAGGTCGGGGAAAGGGTCATACGCGATCACGGGCATCTCAAAAGCAATGGCCCGGGTGGCGACCGCCTTTCCCGCACGACCCAAGCCGGCAATTCCCAAGGTTTGCCCCCGAAGGGGTCGGTTGATGCTCCTTGGGAAACCGCCCGACTGGACACCCAAATGTTGGGGAACAAGGCGCTTGACCAAGGCCAACATCAGGGTGAAGGCGTGTTCCGCCACGGAACCCTGATTGGTTCCCGGGGCAATGGTAACGGCGATGTTTTTTTCCGTGGCACATGAAACATCAACACCATCAAATCCCACCCCAATGCGGGCGATCACCCGGAGGTCAGGATGCGCCTCGAGAACCTTTTTGGTGTAAGGTTCGGACCCTGCCAGGGAGGCGGAACATCCCTTGAGCCAATGGATGAGTTCGTGTTCCAAAAGTTGACGACCAACATCCTGACAAACCAGGTCATAACCGGCATTCTCAAGGATACTTTGGAATTTTCCGCCCACGGAATTGATATGGCTTGGCCCGATTAGGATTTTGGGAGGGATTTTGGCCATGGAATCTTTGGCTCCTGCGATTGCCGACTCGGATCACGATACCCCTTATCCTATAAGCGGGACCCCGGCACGCAATCGGTGGAGGAGTTGGTTTCCCAGAGCGGTTTTTGCCTCCAGGGCACGAAAGGCCTCCTCCTGGTCGACCTGTACAAAACGAACCGTCTCTCCGGGTCGCAATTGGCCTATGGCATCCTGATCGGCCCGTATCACGATTCCAATGCGTGGATAGCCTCCAATGGTCTGTGCTGCCACCCCGAGAATCATGGGCATTCCGGCATGGTTGATCTGGATAGTGCCGGCAAGTACAGGCTCGGAAAGCATTTCCCGATAGTCCAAGCGAACGATTGGGTTGCCCTCAAGCCGAATCCCCATGCGATTGGCCTGATGGGTAATGGTCCAAGTCTGTCCAAAAAAGTTTCCGGGCTCAAAACGATCCACTTCGGGACCAGGCAGTATCCTAAGGACTCCCTCGGGAGGTTGCCAAGCCCGGACTTCCAAACGACGAAGTGGCCCCTTGCTAGCGGTCCCCTTTAGCAAATCACCGGATTGCAAGGGCCTTAAACCGGATCGGCTTCCCAGGATTGGTGGGATGGTCAAGCCTCCTGCCAGGGCGAGGTATCCTCTTGTCCCCCTGTTCATAGGCCCGGTACGCAAAGATTGCCCGGATAACCAAAGAAATGTTTTTTCTCTTGGGATCGGGTGGCCATCAAGGAATCCGCCTTCGACGGCACCCGTAAAAACGGCCACAAGAGGGCCCCCCCGACTGATCAAAGTTGGGCCGATCAGGCTAAATTCGATCATTGCCTGGTCGGGAGGATTGTTCAATAAACCATGGGCCAAGTCAAACGAAAACCGATCTGCGGGACCGCCCGGTCCCACTCCCTTGTCACGAAACCCCGATCGGCCAAGGTCCACAACCCACGAATCCATCCCTGGTCGGACCACCTCGATTTGGCCGAATGGACCAGAGAATTCTTCAGTGAACGCAGGGGTAGAGTCCTTCATGGAGGTGAGATAAGAAAATGGTTTTCGACGAGGATAGTATGCACCGCATTCAAGGTACGGATTGCGTTAGGGGAATCGCCATGCACACAAAGGGATCGTATGCGACCCGAATGAGCCAGTCTAAGGGCCTGGGTGGCCGAGGCATAGGGGTCAGCCAGCAGGGCCCCCGGAGCATCCCTTGGAAGAAGTGCCCCGTTTTCATCAAGGCCCCGATCGGCAAATCCCTCAGGGACAAAGATACCCATGGGGGATGCCAAAACCTCCAAAAGGGATCCTGGTAAACCAAATAACTTGAGGCTGTATTCCAGGGCAATGTTTACAGTCTCCCCGGCCAATTCATGGTCGGCCCCGGCCTGATGGTAAAGGGCACCATGGAGCTTGAGATGCCAAAGGGATAGACCCACCCTTTGGGCTGCGTTGGCGACGGTTTCCAACTGCGGGACGATCAATTGGCGAAGGTCCTGGCGGTTCAGTTTTCGGGCCAGACGGCCGAAGTTTGCCCTGTCGTCGTGACCGGGATGGGCCCCACAGTGAATGTTGTATTGCAGGGCCCATTCCAGGGTCGATTGGATAGCTCCGGAACCACCCGCATGGACTCCGCAGCAGATATTCCAAGAGGAGCAAAGCGGGGCCAACAGTTTCTCGGTGCCAAAGCCTTCGGCGACATCGGCATTGAGGTCAATCCCTGTTTTGGCCGGATCACTCATGAAGCAGGTTTGCTCCCGGGACGAAAGGCTACCACCACCTTGGGGTGCGTTTCGAGCCGGGGTCCCTCCATCAGGTCAATGCAATAGGGAACGGCGGGAAATACCGCCATGAGGCATTCACGGATTGCGGCGGGTTTTCCAGGAAGGTTGATGATGAGGCTGCCTTTTCTTAGCCCAGCCGTTTGTCTTGAAAGGATTGCCGTGGGGACACTCCGAAGGGATATGGATCGCATCAATTCGCCAAAACCGGGCATCATGCGGTCGCAAACCGCCTCGGTCGCTTCGGGCGTAACATCCCGGGCGGCAGGCCCTGTGCCACCGGTCGTTACCACCAGCCGACAATCCATTTCATCCACCAGTTCCTTGATGGTTTCTTCGATGAGGGTTTTTTCGTCGGCAATGATCCGGATCACGGGTTCAAAAGGGGTGGATAGTGCCTCGTTTAAAAAAGCCAGGATGGCCGGACCGCTTTCATCGGCGTAGGTGCCCCTGCTGGCGCGATCGGAAACTGTAACAATGCCGATTTTGGGGATCCTGGACATATCTATTCCTTGGGAGGGACAAGGCCTAGCCCCTCACTTACCAGCAAAGGGAGGTATTTCACGGGCGGAGATCCGTGGGACAGGACATGTTCATGGTAAAGTCCCAATTGGAATTTGTCGCCCATTTTGCGTTGAAGGTCCTGACGAAGCCGATGAAATGCCATCCGGCCCACAAAATAGGTGCTGAGTTGACAGGAGCTTTGTTTGGCACGGATGACTTTGCCAAGGGCTTCTCCCTCGGTTTGGAATGATCGCCTTACCAAAAGGTCCATCGCCTGTTCATCTGTCCAATCCTGGCAATGCATTCCATGATCGAGCAAGGCGTTGGCAACGGCACGAATGTACCATTTGAGTTGACATAGCCTTAGACCAAGGTCCCCCTCGCCATATCCTTCATCCAACATCACCTGTTCCGTGTAGACGGCCCAACCCTCGGCAAATACGCCCGAATAGAGCACCCGGCGCAATTCGCTTGGATAGCGGTTGGAGTATTCCAATTGGACATAATGCCCCGGATACGCCTCGTGGAGGGTCAGGATTTGCAGCATCCGGCCGTTGTATTCCTGCATGAAACTTTCCACACGGCGGGCATCCCAATCGCGGGGAGGGGGGGAAACGGCATAAACGCTCTTGGATTCACGATCAAGCGGGGGTGCCTGGTTGAGATAGGCAACCGAATTACCCCTTTGAAACTCGGGCATCTCCAATATGAGGCACCGGTCTGGCTCAGGAAGGGTCAGAATGTTGCGCTTTTTGATGAATTCCTTCAGGGCTTTGGCGGTTGTCCTTGCATCGGTTACCAATTGGGCCACATCACCATGTTGGCGGCCTAATTCCTCAAGCACACGCACCGTGGTTTCCCGTTTTCCCTTTTCGTCGGTAGGGGGAAGCACCTTGCCTGGAAAGGTCTTGTGCCACATTTGCCTGGCGATGGTGTACATCTCTCCTTCCACCCGGGCAAATTCGGTTTCAGCCTCTTTTCGAACCACTTCTGCCGACGCATTGGATTCCAGTTCAAGCTCCAGTTTCGTGGCGAAAAGCTCTTTTCCCAAACGCCAATTTCCTTTGGCCTTGGGAAGGATTTCCTGCTCCAAAAATGCTTGATAGTCCTTGAGGGCTAACACCGCTTGGGAGCAGGCGGCTTGCATGCCGGGGATCTCCCCCTCGGAACCGAGCATTTGCATCATGCCACTTTCGTAATAGCGAATTGTCCCCAGGTTTTGGCGGGCGGCAGTTTCTGCGTGGACCCGTAGCACCCTGGTTGGATCTTTGGAAAGGTTGGTACGGGCATCAGCTAATACTTGCGGAAGGGCTTTGATCCGGCTAAGGCTGGCCTCGGCGGCCCGGGTTTTCGACAAAGTGGATTGAGTGATCAACAAATAGGTACAATCCCCCAGGTACTCGGAATAGACCCGGGGATCGCGTTCAAACGCCCTGAGGTTGTCTGCCTGCCAGATTTGTCGTTTCAGGTTGTGTTCAAAAATCTCAAAATTGACCCGGCCTTGCGTGGACAAATTGCTTTTGGAAATGGCCTTTGGCAACTCCTCTAGCGTTTTCTCCCAACCGGTTCTCCATTTGATTCGGGTGGTGCCATCTATCCGTTCGATCCGGTCTGCATGACGATGATCGCCTAGTCTGGTTGCCAATACCGGTTGTTCCGCCAGTTCATTACGAAGCCACCCTTTGAAATAGGCCTCGAGTTTTTTGTCCTCGGCAGTTTCCGCTGCAAAAGCCACGGTGGTCCAAACCAGTCCAAGCCACAACACCAAAAGGATTCGTTTCATGGGTAATCTCCTTATGAGTTGAGATACCCCATTGACGGCCCGTGGAAAGGGCTGTGCTTATGGATCCTTGGGATTTCCCGATGCGTCAAACCCAATCGGTCCAGCCAGGAACTTGGGCCGGGAGACTTTTTCGCCAAGGGCATGACGGAGAATCGAGGTGGCCAACCCTCCCCCGGCGGCACGGTTTAGCCCGACAAAAGAGGTGGTCAGGCGTGGATTGATCTCGAGGATGAAATCCCCTTCCTCACCCAGGATCATGTCGACTCCCAGCCATCCCAACCACCGAGGGAGCGTTTTCACCAGTTTTTCCGTAAGGAGCTCGGCTCGTCGTGCAAGGCTCTTGGGAATGGGGGTGCTACCACCTTGGTAGGCAAAGGAACCGTCTTTGGAAATATGTTGAAAACAGGGAGGACAAAACCAAAGCCCGGCGGGACCTCCCACAATGGCCTGGGATAGGGCGGTTCCCCTGACATGGGTTTGAAGGAGCCACCGGTTTTCCTCAAGCCCGATTAACTCCTTGGTGTTGGCGATCAGGCGCATGCCTTGTGAACCTGCACCATCGCGCCGTTTGAGTACCCAAGGCCCTGCCGGGTTGCCCCCTATCGAACGGAAGTGTTCGAGGGTCATCGTTTCCGGGGTGGCAAGGCCGTGCCGGGTTAAATGGTGATAAGTGAAAAGCTTGTCCGAAGCCAAAGCGATCAGGTCTCCTTCTGGCAGCAAAACCAAAGGAAACGCCTCACGGGCCTTTCGTGCCAACTCCAAAAGGATGCCATCGGTTTCCGGGGCGATGGGCCAAAGCAGATCAAAGGACCGGGCCAATTGGGTCCATTGGGGAAAAGGACACAGCGAAAGGGCCCATGCAGGTGGAACGGAATCCGTCAGATTGGGATGGAGGATGGTTTGGGCAGTGAAGTCCTTGGCAAGGTTTAAGGATTCCATCAGGGCCAGGAGCATGGTTTTTCCCTCACGAAGGAGAGAAACAGGCAACAGGGCCGGATCTCCCCCCAGCCCCGAGCAGCACCATTCTACAATAAGGATCTTCATAATATTGATAAAATAAAGAAGGAACCGCGGGTTGCCTAAACCCGCGGTTCCAAAAAGTCCTTGGAGGGGCCCAGATCCAATGCACCGGCCGACCTTTCCGGTCCGGCGGTCAAGCCAGACGGGATTGGATACCCTGCCCCTTGTTCCAAGGGCCTGACCTAGTGCCTTGTCTTGACTAGGAATTAGGCCTGTCGCCACCTGTTGAATATGAAAACAAGGAGGATTTGTGCCATGTTATCCGAATTTTATCGAGTGACTAGGAACTAGGGAGACTTGGGGGCTGTTTTGGGCAATACACCAATCGAATGGACGGGTAGATTATCGATCCCGGAGGTAAGGCGAATGCTGTTTGCTTCGGGCGGTTTTCCTGAAACGGAAAGGGCATTGTTGGTGATTTCGTTGGCAGGAACGATTCCTTGGGGGAGCCCAATGGAGGCAATTGGCCCGGTTGGCTTGGGTGTATCAATGTTCACGGTTGGGGCCAATAGCTTTTCACCACCCATGGTAGGGTTCAGGCTGATCTCGGGCCGTACCGGAGCAATGGGCTTGTCCGTTCCGGGAAGCGATGGGATATTGGGTTTTGCGTTTGGTGTTCGACCAGGAGCACCGGGGATCGAAGGGGCGTTTTCACTGGCCTCCAACGAGTCGGGAGCAGTTGGGGCCTTCTCCAAAAGGGAGGGAATGGAAGGGGCCACATTGGCAGGCAGTACCGGCAAGCCCACTTGGCCCTGTTCGGGGCTGAATGATTCGTGGGGGACGCCGCTACTGCGTTCCCGAAGCAAAAGGGCACTGGTTCGTTCGCGTTGATGCTCTACCGCCCGGACTTGTGCAACCTGCGGAAGGGCACCTTCACCCAGGTGGACATTGTTGTGCCTGAGTACCGTCCCCTTTTGGAACTCGAAATTGGAAAGGGCATTGTTGTAGGCGACGATGGCTTGATATTCGTTGGCCAAAGCATCGGCCCAGAAGCGTTGGGCTTCAAGCAGGATGTCGATGGTGTCCCGATTGCGGCCGGCCCCGGCACTTTTGCCTGCGATGAATTCCTGGAAACGGATGCGGATCTGTTCGCCAAAAGCTTCGCGTTGGGCCCGTTGAACCTTGATCTGTTCATAGCTGGTGTAGATCTTGCGGTAGGCTTGGGTCAGGGTTCGGCTGACTTTGAGTTCCTGGTCGTGAAGGACCTCATAGGCCCTTGCCAAGCCCAATTTGGAGTTTCTTACCTGGGCGTTTGCTGCCCGGAAACCGATCGGCACCGTAAGCTTTAATCCCAGTTGCCAGTTGTTGAACTGGTTGCCTGATAGTTGGCGAAGGGCGTTTTGATTCAACGAATCCATCCCTGGTCCATCAAGCCGGTTGCCAATGGCGTTGGTGTCGTAGTTGGAGAAGAAACGGAGGTCGGGAAGGAGTTGATTCCTTGCGTTCATCAGTTCCATCTGTTTGATTTTGACTTCCTGGCGGGCGAGGAAAAGCTCCGGGCGCAAACCCAGGCATTCTTCAAACGCATTGTCCCAGTTGGGTTCAAAACGGGCCAGCGTAGGGGTGTCGATGGGAATGAGCCGGGTGCCATCCTCGGCGGGAAAGCCAAGGATATTGCGCATTTGGCGTTCGCTTTCAAGAACCTGGTCCAAAGCGGCCAATCGCTGGCCACGAAAGAGCTCATATTGACCACGGGTCTGCGCCAAATCCGCAGGTGTGATGACACCCGCTTCAAGGCGTGCCTTGCTGATCTTCCATGCCTCGTAACCCTGACGCAAAGCCTGTTCCCTGGCATAAAGTGCCCAATAGGATCCGTACAGGTTCCAATAGGCGGTTTCCACATTGAGCACCATGTTCGCAACCAGGCGCTCAAATTCCATCCTTTGCTGATCAAAACGGATGCGGGTGACCAAAATACCTTCATTTGCCCCAACCACCTGATTGAGGACGCCTGGCGAAAGCACCGATCCCGGGTGGGAGTTTCGCAACTGGTTGATCTCCACCCCATAGCCCTGCAAAAGGGGTTGCTCAAAGGCAAATTGAAGGGTCGGTTGATAGGCTGGATTGAATCGTGCTGGCAGGTTGGTGAAGGTATAGTTGTTGCTAAAAGTGATTCCTGCCACGCCACCTGTAGGCAGAGGCTTGAGGACTTGGGTCGAAAAGTTGTTGACCTGTTGATTGATGAAGCTGAGTCCCTGGTTTTGCGCCTGGAAGGTGTCAAGCGTTGTACCAATCGGTCGATCCTGTTGGTTCCAGCTCGTGCTTGTTTGCCACACCGCATCAAACTTGGCAAGGGCCAATTCAATGGTGTTGCCCGTGATCGCAGGTTGCAACGACAAGACCCGGATATTGTCCGAGCCTTCCACAATCTGGCCGCCAAAGCTGACAAGGGTATCGAAGGCAATACCCGCATTATTAGGTGTCTGGGAACCGATATTACCCTGTTCCAGGGCAATGGCCATGGCCTCGGTAAGGGAGACAAATCGGGGTTTGCGTTCAGGGTCCAAAACGGTGGCCGGTTTGGAAACCACATCGGTCACCGGCAAAGCAGAGGCCCTGGGATCCGACTCCAACTGAATCGGATAGAGGTTCTGGTAATGATTGAAGTCCGCCTCAGTCATGAAATGATTCTGCTTGCACCCGCCGATAGAGGCGAGCATCAAGGCCAAACCACCTGCCTTGTATTTCCAATTCATTGCAAACACCCCACTTCGAGGCACCAACCGGTTTTGGGCAAACCTGTTTGGTCCGGACCCGATTCCCGCCCGGCAAGGCAAGAAATCACAAATGACCCCATTAAGGTCATTCCTCCTTTGGTATCGGTTGTACGGGATGTAGGGTTGAGTAAAGTTTTTCCGGTTATCCTGATTTGGCGACCAAAAGGGTGACAAAATGCGTTGATTGGGAGGTATAGTGTGTTTATCCTGCCTTCTTTAGCCGGCCATTTTATAACCTAAATTTCCTAAATTTTACAAGTTCCCCAAACAGCACACGGTTCGGTTGAAAGCCTCCCTCCCTTTTATGGCTCCGCAAAAACCTGGCCAAGTATTCTGGCAATTGCATTCCCATGAAATCACGGCCCAACCGCCAAGGAAAAGGATTCCCTTTGGTTTTTGCCGCCACATGGGGTAAGATACCTCTGTGCGTACAAGCCTTCACTCCTGTCTCCTCCTTTTACAACCCTGAAACCAGGTCCTGGGCCGTTTATTGCAAAACGAGTAGACCCCGGGACAAAGGTTCCGGGGTTTTTGGTTGGATGGGCGTCCGAGCTTACACCTAGCCACGGGATTGACCTATGGACCCAAACCGCGTTTTGATTTTTGACACCACGCTTCGGGATGGGGAACAGTCCCCGGGTGCCAGCATGAACCTCGCCGAAAAGCTTCAGGTAGCCCATGCCTTGGATGAGCTCTGCGTGGACATTATCGAAGCGGGTTTTCCTATTGCCTCTCCTGGTGACTTTGAATCCGTTCGGGAAATCGCCCGTCAGGTTCAAAGGCCCATAATATGCGGTCTGGCTCGTTGCAATGCCGGGGACATTGACCGGGTTGCCGAGGCTCTTCGGGGACATCCCCATGGCCGCATCCATGTGTTTTTGGCAACCAGTGCCATTCACCGGGAATTCAAACTTCGCATGGCCAAGGAAGAAATCATTCGTCGGGCTGTCGATGGTGTAAAGAGGGCAAAGGATCATGGCTTTGAGGTAGAGTTCAGCCCAGAGGACGCTGCCCGGACCGAACTGGATTTTCTTGCCGAGGTGGTGGAACGAACCATCGAAGTAGGTGCCACGACCGTAAACATACCGGATACGGTGGGCTATGCCGTACCCAGCCAATATGCCAACGCCATTTCCCATTTGAAAAAACATGTGTCGAATATTGAAAAGGCAATCATCTCGGTCCATTGCCATAACGATTTGGGTATGGCGGTAGCAAACACACTTGCCGCCCTGGAACAGGGTGCCCGGCAAGTCGAATGCACCATAAACGGACTTGGCGAAAGGGCCGGCAATTGCGCCCTCGAAGAAATCGTCATGGCCCTTCGCACCCGCCAGGACTATTTCGCCCTGGATACCGCCATTCAAACCAAAAAGCTCTACACCACCAGCCGCCTTGTCAGCCATGTCACCGGAATTGTTGTCCAACGCAACAAGGCAATCGTTGGCCAAAACGCCTTCGCCCATGAGGCGGGCATCCACCAGGACGGTATGCTCAAGGAACGCTCGACCTATGAGATCATGAACCCCGAAGATGTTGGCGTCCCCAAGACCGAATTGGTGCTGGGGAAGCATTCAGGGCGTCATGCCCTCAAACAGCGAATCCTTGACCTTAGCTACCACCTGACCGAGGCCCAGCTCGAAAAGGTCTATGACGGATTCAAAGTGTTGGCGGATCGTAAAAAAACGATTTATAACGCAGACATCGAAGCCCTTTGCGAAAACCAAATCCACCTTACCGAACTTCAGGCGGAGGCCCAATCCAATACCTGGACATTGGAGGCGGTTGCCTGCAACGCAGGTTCGGCTACCATCCCTTCTGCAGTCGTCTGCCTTTGGCATCAGGATGGTTCGGTTGTCCGCGATTGCTCCATTGGAGATGGGCCGATTGACGCTGTGTTCCAGGCAATCGAACGGATCACGGGGGTCAATGTGGTGCTTCAGGATTATCGGTTGCGGAGCGTGACGATTGGCGAGGATGCCCAGGGCGAAGCCCATGTCGAGGTCGAACATGAGGGGCGCACCCTCACTGGCCGGGCCGTTTCCACCGATGTCATCGAAGCGTCAGCGATGGCCTTCCTTCAGGTGATCAACCGGGTTTTGCGAACCAAAGGGCTTGGCCGCATTCTCCCCACGGAAACCCTGGAAAACTAACGGGAAAAACTGTTTGGGGTGTGTTTGCGAACAGACCGGGAATAGGCTTCTGCCAATAAAGGTAGTACCGATTGAAATGTCCCAACGGTTGGATTGAGTACAACCATCCACGATTGGTGGCCATACACCGGATGGGGCATGAGTTGATCCAAAACAGTGTAGTCGTATTCTTTGCCCGGTACGCCCTTTTCGCTCGTTGCTCCAAAAAGGGTGGCAAAGGTGGCCTTACTGACACCGATGTTTAGGCGAAAAACCGAGGGGCGATCCAATTGGGAAGCCCGGTCATACTCATTGTCCCTGGTCACAATCGTAGCAAAGGGAAACATCCGGTCCGGGCCATAGAAAAAAAAGGTTGTTCCCTCCTTTGTGACCGATTGCAAGTCGGCAAATGTCTCGGACAGGTACTTTTCAATCGAAGCTTCATCCATTCGAATTGCCTCCTTTTGTGAACCTCTTGCAATATTCATTCCAGGATTTAACGATCTCCTTCACCAAGGCTACATTGGTTTACGGGAGACCCCAAATCGGGATTTATTTCCTAGGATGAATCCTATGAACCCAGAACTACTTTCCATACTTCGTTGCCCCTGTGATCCCACCGTGACTTTGGAACATCGGGAAACGGGTTTTGTTTGCACCCGTTGCCTGGTGGAGTTTCCCATTCGCGACCAGATTCCCTGCTTCCTGATCGAGGAGGCGTCGCTTCCTGGGGGCACCCGCCGCATTGCGGACCTTCCGTGTCGCAAAGCGGAAAAAACCAACGGATAAGGAACACCGATTCCCCCTGAACCTAGCAGGGTTCCAATTGTTCCATGGAACACTTGGAATGGGTCAACCGCCGCTTGATCATCCCATAAAACAGGATCATCGTTTGCCATTTTTGCCAAGGAAAGAGTTTCATGAAACGCTCCCTGGTTTTGCTAATGTTGTTTTTCTTTCCCTATGAAATGGTTGCCGACGATTGGCCCCAATGGATGGGACCTGGCCGGGATAACATTTGGCGCGAAGTGGGAATTCTCGAACGGCTGCCCAAGGGTCAACTCAAGCCCCTTTGGAAATCCAGGGTAGCCGGAGGTTATTCCGGACCTGCGGTTTCCCAAGGCAAGGTTTTCATGACTGATTTTGTCACCTTGGATCCCGTCAAAGTGGACAACTTTGGGAGGAAGACCTTTACCGGAACAGAACGGGTCCTCTGCTTTGGTGAATCGGATGGGACACTCCGTTGGAAACACGAATACCCGGTAACCTACACCATTTCCTATCCTTCTGGTCCCCGTTGCACGCCAACGGTTTCCGGTAATAAGGTCTATGCGCTTGGTGCGGAAGGCAACCTCTTTTGTTTTGATGTCGAGTCTGGAAAAAAGATCTGGGCCAAAGCCCTTAAGCAGGAATACAACACCAAATCCGCTTTATGGGGGTATGCAAGCCATCCCCTTGTGGATGGCAACAAACTGATCTGCACGGTAGGAGGCGAGGGGAGTCATACGGTCGCCTTTCACAAGGATACCGGCAAGGAACTTTGGCGATCCCAAAGCGCCAAGGATCAGGGCTATTGCCCACCTTCCATTATCAAGGCCGGGGGCGTCCGCCAGCTGATCATAGGCCACACCACTGCGATTGCTTCGCTTGACCCGGAATCCGGTAGGGAAAACTGGGTGGTTCCTTATGGAACAACGATCGGTTCGGTGATCATGACGCCTGTTCAATCGGGAGAGCATCTTTTTTTTGGAGCGTTCAGCAACAACAACCTCCTGGTTAAACTGGCAAAAGACAAACCTGCCGCCGAGGTGGTTTGGAAAAACCTGCCTCGAGCGGGAATGGCACCGGTCAATGGGCAACCGATCCTGGATGGTTCCACCCTTTATGGGGTGGATCAAAATGGGGCCCTGATGGGGGTGGAGCTTGCAAGCGGGAAAAGGCTCTGGACGACTCCACGTCCCATTGGCAACCGGTTGGGGGACTCGGGAACGGCATTCATCGTCCGCCACGGGAAACACTATTTTTTCTTTGTGGAAACGGGCCACTTGGTAACTGGGACATTGACGCCCAAAGGGTTTGTGGAAACGAGCCGGGCATTCCTTTTGGCCCCGACGAACAATGCCTATGGGCGCGAGGTGATTTGGTGCCCCCCCGCTTTTGCCAACAAACGGATCTATGTGAGAAATGATGAAGAATTGGCCTGTTTTTCCTTGGCTGAGTAGAGAGCCCCATCAAGCGGGCTTAGGGGTTACCCAATCCCCAAACCGTGTTGACAAAGACAGGATAATGTTTCCGGTTCCAATACCTTTATCGTTGGAATCGGAGAACGGATTCGGAAAAAATGGTCTCAAAGGTGTTGGCACCTACCACAGTTCGAAGAGAAAGAGCTTGTACAATGAACTTCCAGCCAGTTTCGGGTGTAATATGAAGGAGTGTCCCTTCGAGAACAAAAAACCAACAAAGGGAGAAAACATGCCAACCTTCACGATTCAGGAAGCTCAGGCCCATCTGCCGGACCTGATTCAGCAACTCAATGCTGGCGATGAATTGGTAATCACCGAAAATGATCAGCCTGTGGCAAAGCTGGCTCGAACGGAACCGAAACAGCATTGGCCGTGCCAGGCTGGGAGCGCGAAGGGAAGCATCCACTGGATGGCTCCTGATTTCGATGCCCCGCTGGAAGAGTTCAAGGAGTACATGGGGTGAGCAACCTGCTGTTGGATTCTCACGCATTCCTGTGGTTCGTGTGGGATGATCCCCAGCTTAGCCCAAAGGCAAAGGCATTAATCGAAGATCCCAATCATCACAAATAGGTCAGCATTGCGACCTGCTGGGAAATCGCTATCAAGGTCGGGTTGAAAAAGATTGAACTCGGCGAGGCTGCGAAAACTTTTCTGCCACGGGAATTGTCAAAAAACAGGTTCGTTGTTTTGGGGATCGAGTTGACCCATGCTACATTCATCGAGAATTTGCCAACACATCACAAAGATCCCTTCGATCGCCTTTTGGTCGCTCAATCGCTGGTCGAAGCGATGCCCATCGTCAGTGCGGATGTACAGTTCGATCCATATGGGGTGACCCGCTGGTGGAAGTGAGTTTGCCCGGCCGTTGATGACTGGTGGTTCGTGTTTTCCTGCAAGGATTGTATCCCCCGAACCAACCCGGATTATGCATGCCCCTTCAATATCAATCCTGGTTTCCTGTTCCGGCCAATTTATACCCATACCAACTCTTTAAATGGATCAAAATTTGGTTGAATCCTCATCGATGTGCAAATCTCCCCCATCCCCCAGGGGGTTTTTCAGGAAAAAAAGAATATCGAATTGGATCAGGTCAGGAAAACGACAATATCGACCGGGAGATCTTTTGGAACAATTCCGGATAGGGCCAAAAAGTCACTTACCGGGGTCATGGTATCCCGCAGATGGATTACCAAAGCGAGTGGGTGTGTTACGGTTTATATCTCTTTAAGGTGATGAAATCCTGAACGGATACCTTTTTCTGACTCTTTCACCTGTATTTGACTGACAAAAGGAATTGGTGCAAAGCCCCATTGGGTCATTTGGGGTATTTGGGCAATTTGCTATTGCCTCCTGTTCCATAATTCCTAAACTTTCATTCTGTCCCCCCAATGACAGAAAAAAACGGTTTTTCACTTTATATTCAGGCCAATAAAGGATCCAGGAAAATGACACCAAGACTTTTGTCTTCCCATTTGACCCGATGGGCCAAGCATTTGGGTTACCCCAAGTTACGCAGTTGGGACCACGAAAACCTGGTTTTTCCCGGGAAAAAGTCAAATCAGCCTGCAAAAGTCGGGACTACAAATCCCCTTTTCCCGGGTCCGGTTCAAGCCTTGGCTTCCTGTTTTCCTTTTGAATTCAA
>SYLG01000136.1 GCA_005808665.1 Planctomycetia bacterium
CCTCAAGCAACCCCCGCTCCTCACCACTCAACCGGACTATGTAAATTTTCCGCATGGTACCAACCCTCCTTGGTTGGTACTTATACTATGTGCCTTGCAGCTGAATACTATCCTAATCCCTTTGAGTGGCAGGGCACTAGGCAAGGCAAGAATGATGCTTTCAACGGCATCAGCCAGGCGACTTAATGGGTCGGCTTGTTATGGGCCGATTTCAAAGGAGTACTGTTTTGGAATCTTTCAGGAAGGCAATAGAATCGTAAAGGCGAATCCGCAATCCTTGTCGTTGGAAACCAATTTAATCGTCCCTTGGGAGGGGAACCTAATTTAAGGCATTGCCAAGGGAATGTAAAAAGGCCATATTTTCGATCGACCACTTTCCCCGGAAGTAAATGGGGCCTAAAGTAAAGCCATATCCCATCGAATAAAATTCCCACTACCAAGCCACCCAACCTCGTGAGATTTGGTTAGAATGATTTCAGTCCAAAAACTTGGGTTTCGTGGACCAATCCTTCCTTGGGTAATCGTGTTTATACTTTTTTTTCTTCTCCTTTCCGGGGTGTATTTAGGTTTCAAAGGAACCACCAAAGGTGTACTGGATCCCCGGATTGCCTACTCCGGTCCGTTTGAAAACATTCACCCAAGCGTTTCCTATGTAGGGGATGAGGCCTGTGCTTCCTGCCATCAGGATTACCTTGACCGATTCAGAAACCATCCCATGGGCCAGGCAATGTCCACCACCAAGGAGGCAACCCGCATTGAAGGCTTTGGCCATCCATCGCGAAATCCCTTCAAGGTGGAAAACCTGCAATATAAAGTGGCGGAGGGTGAAAGGGTCGTTTTCCATGAAGAGGCCTCCGCAACAGGAAAATCAGCAAACAGGTTTGAGGTATCTTATGCGGTAGGATCGGGGTCCAAGGCCCGGAGCTATTTGGTGAATCGCAATGGCTTTCTTTTCCAATCGCCGATTACCTGGTACCCGCTGGAAAAAATTTGGGATTTATCACCTGGCTATGAAACCCGCAACATGCACTTTAATCGGGCGGTTGCCCCTGGTTGCCTTTTCTGCCACGCCAATTATGCGGACCATGTCGAGGGGACAGTTAATCGTTACCATTCGCCGGTATTCCATGGAATGCCCATTGGTTGCGAACGATGCCATGGTCCGGGCGAACTCCATGTGAAAAAGCAGGAAGGAATCTCCTCTGGAGACTTATTTGATGACACAATCGTCAATCCTTCCCGATTGGAACCGGACCTTAGGGAAGCCATTTGCCAGCAATGTCATATCCAGGGTGAGCAGCGGGTATTGGCCAAGGGAAGGAAGCCATTTGATTTTCGGCCTGGAATGCCATTACAACAATTTTTGGTGGATTTTATTGATAAAAAAGAGCGAAATGGTGATAGAAAATTTGTGACAAGCGTCGAGCAAATGCGGGCAAGTCGATGCTTTGAGGCAACGCAAGGCAAAACCGGGCAATTGGGTTGCACCTCATGTCATGATCCCCATGGAGTTCCCGACAAGGCGTCCAAATCGGTTTTTTTCCAAACCCGTTGCTTGCAATGCCATCAAAATATGCCCTGTTCTGAACCATTGGAAACAAGAATAGCACGCCAACCGGATGACAGTTGCATTGCCTGCCATATGCCCCAGCGGGGCACGGAAATCAACCATTCCACCATAACAGATCATCGCATTCCCAAACGACCAATCGGTTCGTCTGGGGAAAAATCCCCGCAAAAAACAACCCCCTTACCGGAGGATTTGGCACCCTTTCACCCGTTTCAAGAAGGAATGGGTAATGCGGATCGTGACCTTGGTCTGGCTATGATGGGAATGCTGGATCGGGGATTGCCAGAAAAAGTGGCCCAATACCATGCCCAAAAAGCCCTCCCTTTATTGGAAAAAGCCTATCGCCAGGATCCCATGGACCATGCGACGGTGGAGACTTTGGGAGATGCCTATTCTGTTTTGAAATATGTTGGCACCGCCCGTGAATATTACCGTCGGGCCCTGGAATTGTCGCCTGAATCCGAAACGACCTGGCATGCCCTTGGAATTCTGGATTTGGAGGATAAACAGTACAAGGAAGCGGTTCAATCCTATGAAAAAGCGTTGAGGATCAATCCTTATAATTTCAATTACCATTTGGGACTGGCCCGGGCTTTTTTCCGGCAAGGAAAAATGCCGGAATGCATCCATGCCTCCAATCAAGGTCTTATTGTAGATCCCAATAATACTAAAATAGCAAGCCTCCTTGTTCAGGCCCATTTGGCAAAGGGGGACAAAGTCGCAGCCTTTGGAGTATTCGAAAAATTGACAGCCCTAACTCCCATGGCAAGGCAATTGGAATTGAAGGAATGGTGGGAAGGGGAGTTTCAAAAGTGGGAAAAATGATGCAAGCGATTGCCGTTTCCTGGGGAAGTGGATGGTTCCTGGCGTTGGTTGGATTTGTTTGCCAATCTGGCATACTATGCGCCCAGGATCACCATTCCTTTGCCAGACCACAAGATCATCGGATCAGGCATTTGGAGCTTGACCTTGTTGTGGATTTTGACAAAAAAATCCTGACAGGTTTGGTGACCCTGGATTTGATCGGAGGTTTGGAAACGCGAACACCTTTGTCACTCAATACTTTAACGCTGGATACCAGGGACCTTGATATTCAAAAGGTGGTTGGTCTAACGAAAAACGGCGAATCCATAATCCTCCCTTTTGAGCTTGGTCCCAAGGATAAAATCCTGGGCCAACCGTTGGTGATACGGCTCCCCAAACCCGGATTAAGGGTTCGGGTTGAATATGCAACCACTACAAGGTCCCAAGCTTTGCAATGGCTAAAACCGGAACAGACGGCCGGGAAAAAGTATCCCTATCTTTTTACCCAATCCCAAGCCATTGATGCCCGGAGTTGGATTCCTCTTCAGGATACCCCCAATATCCGTTTTACCTACAAAGCGCGAATCAAAACCAGGGCTAACCTCCTGGCCGTGATGAGTGCCAACAATCCCCTGGAAAAAAATTCGAAAGGGGAATATGTTTTTGAAATGCCCCAGCCAATCCCTTCGTATTTAATGGCACTTGCGGTGGGGGATATTGCGTTTCAAAAGATCAGTTCAAGGACAGGTGTTTATGCGGAACCAGGCGTTTTGGCCAAAGCCGCCTTGGAATTTTCGGACATGGAAAAGATGGTGAAGGCCTGCGAAACCCTTTATGGCCCGTACCAATGGGGCAGGTACGATGTATTAATAATGCCCACCAGTTTTCCCTTTGGTGGCATGGAGAATCCCAGACTTACTTTTGTTTCCCCCACCGTTTTGGCAGGGGATAAAAGCCTGGTATCCCTGTTGGCCCATGAATTGGCTCATTCCTGGTCGGGGAATTTGGTAACGAATGCTACCTGGGATGATTTTTGGCTCAATGAAGGATTTACGGTTTATCTGGAAAGGCGGATCATGGAGGAGGTTTATGGTCGGGAACGAGCGTTGATGGAATCTGTACTTGGAAAAAAAGGACTTCTGGCCGAATTGAAATCCCTCCCCAAAGAGGCTCAATCCCTCCAATTAAAGCTCAAAGGGCGTTCCCCCTCGGAAGGTTTGACGGATATACCCTATGAAAAGGGGGCCTTATTCCTTACCCACCTTGAGGGAATTGTCGGTCGTCCAAAGTTGGATGCATTCCTGAAAAAATTCTTTCACGAATATGAGTTTCAAAGTTTGACAACCGCCGATTTTGAATCTTTTCTAAACCGCAATCTGTTTTTAAGCAACCCGAAGGCCATTCAAAATGCCCAAATCAGGGAATGGCTTTATGACCCTGGCCTGCCCACGGGTGCTCCCGATCCCAACTCCCCCCGGTTGACCCAATTGGCAGCGTTAGCCAACCGATTTGTTAGTGGGCTCATTACCGCTGGGGACCTGAAGGCCAAGGACTGGACCTCGCAGGAATGGCTCCAATTTCTTGGGGCTTTGCCTCCCAAAATGTTGTTACAGCGGATGAACGATTTGGATTCCACATGGCATTTAACCCAAACGGGGAATTCGGAAATTTTGTGTGTATGGCTACTCCTTTGTATCCGCAGTGATTATGGCCCGGCGTTTGGGCGTTTGGAGGCCTTTTTAACCGATCAGGGGAGGAGGAAATTCTTGAAGTCCCTTTATGAGGAATTGGTAAAAACCGGGCCCGGCAAGGCCAGGGCGTTGGCCATTTATGCCAAAACCAGGTCAGGCTACCACCATGCAATTACTGAAACCATTGATGCAATTCTTGGTTACAAACCCTAATCGCAAGTATGTCAAGGAAATCCTGGAAGGGGTGATACCTTCAACCACCGAAAGACAATAGGATCATGAAAATCGTTCGCATTGAAACCTTTGTTTGTCATGCCCGGATGAGGAATTGGGTTTTTGTAAAGGTCATCACCGATCAACCAGGCCTGTTCGGATGGGGTGAGGCTACCTTGGAATGGCACACCCGCAGCATCGTCGGAGCCATCGAGGACCTTTCCCACCTGATCGTTGGCGAGGATCCCACCAGGGTGGAGCACCTGTGGCAGATGATGTACAGGCAACATTTCTGGCATGGCAATGGGGTGATACGGTCGACCGCCATTGCCGGGATTGATTTGGCACTTTGGGACATACTAGGCAAAATTCACGCCGTTCCTTGTCACAAATTGTGGGGTGGCCCTGTCCGGGATTACATTCGATTGTATTGTCACCTCGGCGGGGGAAGGTTGGAAAACTTTTATGAAACTCCTGTTGATAATGCCAAACAATTTGCTGACCTTGCCGGTCAAGCTGTGGCCGATGGTTTTACCGCATTCAAGTCCATGGCGGTGCCGCCAACCATGCCCATCGAGGGCCTGAGGGCACTTTCGGTTGCGGAAGCATGTGTTTTGTCCATGCGTGAGGCGGTTGGTGATGGCATTGACATCATGGTGGATTGCCATGCCAGGCCATCTCCCGCCATGGGAATGCAATTCGCCAAGGTCCTTGACAAGTTTGGGTTGTACTTTTTTGAGGAGCCTTGCTGGCCGGAAAACATTGCAAGTCTGGCTGCGATCAATGCGGCGGTTGCCACACCCATCGCCACAGGAGAAAGGCTCACTCACCTCGCTGCATTCCGGGATCTTTTTGCGGTTCGGGGGTGTGAGATTTGCCAACTTGATATAACTCATTGCGGTGGCTTCACGGAATCCAGGCGAATTGCCGCATTGGCGGATGCCCATCGAATTGCCCTGGCACCACATAATCCCCAAGGGCCGGTAAGCACCGCCGCTTCGCTCGAATTCGGTTTTTCCCAACCCAGCTACATCATTTGCGAATCGGTTCATAATGATGTTCCCTGGCGACAGGACATAGTGGAAGAAGGATTCACGATTGATCCAAAAACAAGGACTGTTTTACCCAATTCCCGGCCGGGTTTGGGAATTACTATAAACGAGGCCGAGATCTCCAAACACCCCTTTGAACAAGAAATACCTCAGCGGGTGTTTTACCGGGATGGAGCCGTCGGAGATTGGTAATTGCGGTATTAGGGTGGCCCCAGGAGGAAAAATGCCAAAGGATTTTTTTCATCCCTCGTTTCATGGATGGATCGGGATTCATCGAGCCGATATCACTCCACCGGTGGGTATTTACTCCCGTAACTGGGGCGCGGCAAAACATGATGTTGCCGACTCTATCCACCGGCGGTTAACGCTTAGCGTAATGACCTTGGCACCCTTGGGGGGCGGGGACCCCCTTGTATTTGTGGATGTCGATCTAGGCTGGTGGAAGACACCCAATACCTTTCGGGATTTCCAAACCCGGTTGCTATTAGCCTTGGGCCTTGGAAGCCAAAACCTGATCCTGGCACTAAGTCACACTCATTCCGCCCCGCCTTTGATGGATACGGATGATTCCCTCCCCGGAAGTGGACTCCTTCGGTTGTGGATGGAAAATGTATTTCAAACCACCTTGAATTCCGTAAGGGCAGCCTTGGGGAGTCAATTTTCCGGAACTCTTGACTGGGGTGTTGGTCGATGTGATTTGGCCTCGATTCGAGACCTTCCGGACCCGGACTCCAATAAGGAACGCGTCCTTTGTGGCTTTAATCCTGAAGGAAAACCGGAAGATACCCTGCTGGTGGGGCGCATCACCAATTCTGCCGGCCGCATTTGTGCAATTCTTACAAACTATGCTTGCCACCCAACAACGCTGGCTTGGCAAAACAGTGCCATTTCACCCGATTATGTCGGTGCCATGCGGGAAACAATCGAGCAATCCACCGGGGGCGTATCCCTTTTCATGATTGGTGCCTGTGGCGACCTTGCACCTCGCTTTCAGTATGTCGGTGATACTTTGGTAGCTGACCGGCATGGATTCCATTTGGGATACGCGGTGCTTGGTACTTTGCACGGAATGGAACCGCCAGGGACCTGCCTGGTGTACGATGGCCCGGTCGAATCTGGGGCTACCTTGGCGGTTTGGCGACATAAACCAAGGGAGTTATCCCAAAAACTGGCTTCACGGATAACACTCGTTCGTTTGCCCTTGAAAGATTGGCCCTCGGCGAATGAACTGGAACAACAAAGGCTTGCCTGTAACGACCGGGCCTTGGAAGAGCGCCTTCGCCGAAAAAGGGATATTCGAAGGGGAATAGGCGATGGGACGACCTTCGACCTGCCCATTTATGCTTGGCGGATTGGGGATGCCGTCCTTGTTGGGTGTTGTGCCGAACCCTATTCCATCCTGCAGGTGGAATTAAGGCGATCTTTTCCCGGTAGAACAATCGTGTGTATGAACCTGATCAATGGGTCGATAGGATACCTCCCACCCGCCCACCTTTTCGACACGAATATTTATCCCGTTTGGCAGACCCCCTTTGATCGGGGTTGTTTGGAACTTGTAATAACATCCATGATTAAGGCGGTAAACGATGTCCTTTGCCAATAACCCTTCTGTCAAGGGTGTGCTACCCGTCCTGCACACGCCATTTACCAAGGATGGCCGGATTGATTGCGCCACACTTTATGGTGAAATGGATTGGGCGTTCAAGGTTGGTGCCGATGGGGTCGTAGTCGCCATGGTCAGCGAAATCCTCCGCTTGGGATACCACCTGAGGCGGGAACTAAACACTTTGGTTTGTCAGGCCATCGGGGGGAGGGGGTTTTCAATCCTTAGCGTCGGAGCCGAAAGCACCCGGGAAGCATGTGATTTTGCCACTCACGCCGAGGGCCTTGGGGCAAGTGCGGTAATGGCCATCCCCCCGGTTGCCACCAGGCTTGGTACTGAGGCGACCAGGGCCTATTTCGCCTCCATTGCAAGAAGTGTATCCATTCCCCTGGTGGTCCAGGATGCCTCGGCCTATGTGGGTGCGGCAATTGACATTAGCGTATACTTGGATCTGATGGCAGAGTTTGGCAGTGAACGCATCCTGTTCAAACCGGAAGCCAGCCCTTTGGGGCCAAACCTGTCCAAGCTACGCGATGCGACCGGGGGTACAGCCCGGATTTTTGAGGGGTCCGGGGGGATCAACCTGGTTGATTGCCACCGGCGGGGCATCGTCGGGACGATTCCAGGTACGGATCTCCTGGATGGAATCGTTGCCCTTTGGAGGGCACTTGAAGCAGGTGATGAGGATCGCATTTACTCCCTTTCCTTTCCAATAACCGCCCTTGTTGCCCTGCAGATTCAAGGGGGGTTGGATGGCTATCTCGGGATCGAAAAGTACCTCCTCAAGAAGCGGGGGATTTTTGTCAACACCTTGCAAATGCAGCCTGTGGGTTGGCAAATCGACCCGGAAACCCAAGCCGAGGTTGACCGTTTGTTCGCCATCATGAAGGCCGCCCTTTGAATCCCAGCCAACCCACAACTGTCCGTTACCAAACCGTTGGCTGGTTGACTTTGGCCGCCGCGCTTGCCTATTTGTGTCGTAATGCTGTGAGCGTGGCGGAAAGCACGATCCGCCAGGACATGGGGTTGACCTTGAGCCAATCCGGTTGGTTCATGGGTTCCTTTTTTTGGACTTATGCCATCTTTCAAGTTCCAAGCGGTTGGTTCTCCGGGCGTTTTGGAACCCGGAAAGCCCTGACGCTTTTTGCCCTTGGATGGGCATTCGCAATGATGGGTATCTGCCTTACCTCTGTTTTCTTGATCCTTCTTTTGGGACAATTGTTGCTGGGGGTCGCCCAGGCAGGGATTTTTCCGGCCTCAACCAACTCCATTGGCCACTGGATGCCCTTGGCTCACCGAACTTTGGCCTGTGGTTTTCTGGCTGCTGGAATGCAAATTGGGGCGGTCCTTGCCAGTGGCCTTACGGGGGTACTCCTGATCCCCTTCGGATGGCGTGGGACTTTTTTCCTTTTCGCTCTTCCAAGTGTTCTTTGGGCGGTTGGGTTTTACCTTCAATTTCGTGACCTTCCCAGCCAAAACCAAAAAGTGAACGCTCTTGAATTGGCCTTGATTCATGAAGGACGGGACACCGAGGCCAAAGGTCCATTGGTAAAAACGAATGAATTCCGGACATTGCTGACTCTGGTCAATCGACCTGTCATGTACTTCCTTTGTGGACAACAAATCTGCAGGGCGGCTGGGTACATGTTTTTTGCCAGTTGGTTCCCTACTTTCCTTCAGGAAACCCGGGGAGTAACGGTGGCTCAATCGGGCTTTTTACAGGGACTCGTGCTAGTCGGAACACTGTTTGGCAGCCTTTTCGGTGGGATGCTTACCGATTTTATCTGGCGCAGGACGGGCGATAATCGGTTGAGCCGGTCAGGCGTGGGTGCTGGTGCTTTGGGTATTTGTGGCTTGTTGATTTTTGGTGCGTGGTTTGTGGAAAATCCTGCCACCGCGGTGGCCCTCATGGCGCTTGGATCTTTGTTTGCGGCTCTGGCGGGACCCTGTGCGCTGGCCGCCACCATTGACATTGGCGGTAGTCGGGTCCCCCAAGTGTACGGTTTGATGAATATGTGTGGGAATTTTGCCGCCGCCGCCTGTCCGGTCCTTGTGGCCAAATTGTTTCAATGGACAGAAAATTGGAATGTGGTACTGCTCATGTTTTCAGGGGTCTACCTTACCGGAGCGGCCTGCTGGCTGTTTGCCAATCCCAAAACCCAAAACAGGGACAACCAGATTGGCAGGGAAAGCAATCATTGAAAATGGCCTGGCAGGCAGGTTAAATGGCCTTGGGGAATTTCGCCTTTGGGTTTTGCCTTTCCGCAATCTCCTATTGAAAGGGTGATTGACCTTGGCTTTTCCTGATACTTGCCCCAAATGGAATTTCATTGGAAAATCCTCCTGCCAAAACCGGGATTTCATTTGGTGAGCTGCTGTAATGGAGTGAAATCATGCGTATTCCGGTAGGGGTTCTCCTGTTGACCTTTGCTTTTTGTTCAGGTTGGGCCAATGGTGGGGACCTCGGCCTGGAGGCAGAGTGGCTTTGGAACAGCCAATACCCAAGGCCCATGGAAACGGTTAGGCTCAGACGCACCTTCACCGTCGATTCCAAGGTGAGCTCGGCGTCATTAAAGGGCCTGGCAGACGACC
Source organism: Planctomycetia bacterium (assembly GCA_005808665.1). Lineage (GTDB taxonomy): Bacteria > Planctomycetota > Planctomycetia > Gemmatales > Gemmataceae > SYLG01. The sequence goes on from SYLG01000136.1 coordinate 9,526, forward strand.
AGGCCAAGGTCTTCCTTGGTGGTCAACCTATTACGGACATCACCTCATCCAAACGATTTACCAAAGTCGAAAGGGTCCCTCTTAAACCGGGCCAAAACCTGTTTGAGATAGAGGTCCTCAATCGGGGAGGAGCAGGGGGGGTCTGGTTGCAATTGGATTGGACAGATTCAAAGGGATTGGCAAGGCGATTGGTAACCGATGGCGATTGGGAGGCGAGTGATTCCAAGGGCCATTGGCGGCCTGCCACCAGATTGGGGCTGCTTGGAATCGCTCCGTGGTGGCGGCCGGTTGGGGAACACGATGACTACGATCAATGGAAACGAGCCATAGGAACGGGACAAGCCGCCAAGGCAGCGCAAATGCGGGTAGCCGCCGGGTTTCAGGTGGAGTTGGTTCATACCGCAAAGCGCGAGGAAGGCTCATGGGTCAGCCTGACTTTTGACACGAAGGGCCGCCTTTATATTGGCCGCGAAGGGGCTGGGATCTTGCGGATGAGTCTCCCTAAAAAGGGTCAAAATGTTTCCTTGACGGAGACAAAGGTCGAGCTCATCAACGACAACCTTCAGGAATGCCGGGGTCTCCTTTGGGCCTTTGACAGCCTGTACGCCAACGCAAACAACTCCAAAGGCCTCTACCGCCTTCGGGATACCAATGGTGATGACAAATTCGATGAGGTCAAACTCATGAAGGGGACAGGTGGTGGGGTAGGTCATGGCCGAAATGGACTTGTCCTTGGCCCTGACCATTGGATCTATGTAATTCATGGCAACAACACCCTTGTTTCGGAAAGGGACCGTGCAATACCCGAAAAATCGCCATTGAAGCACATTGCCGAGGATCGACTCCGGCCTGTTTTTTGGGACCGGTTCATGTTTGATTTTGATGCCAAAGTTCCCTCCGGGTATGTCGCAAGGACCGATGCGGAGGGGACCCAGTGGCAAGTATTTGCTGGTGGTTTTCGCAATCCCTATGGAGTGGATTTCAATGCGGCGGGTGACCTTTTTACCTTTGACGCCGACAACGAGGGCGATCAGGGGACACCCTGGTACCGCCCGACCCGGATCAATCACATCACAAGCGGTGGGGATTACGGTTTCAGACAAGGGTCAGGCAATCGCCCGGGGCATTTTGCCGAAAACCTTCCTGGCAATCTCAACATGGGTTTGTCTTCCCCAACAGGTGTAAAATCCGGGCATAGGGGGGCATTTCCCCCTCCCTATCACGAGGCGATGTTTGTTTGCGATTGGTCCTATGGCCGGATTCATGCCATTCACCTCGACCCCCATGGTGCCTCTTATCGGCCAAGGGCGGAGTTATTTCTGGAAGGAAAACCACTTAATGTGACAGACCTAACCTTTGGGCCTGATGGTGCCATGTATTTTATCACCGGTGGTCGTGGCACCCAGTCGGGCCTATACCGGGTCGGTTGGGTCGGAAAAGGCGAAAACCAGGCGGCCGTTCCAAGAGCTTTTGAACCACCTGATCACCCATTGAGACGCCAGTTGGAAAAGTGGCACACAAAGGTCGGCCCCGAAGCAATCGGCGAGATTTGGCCTTGCCTTGGCAAGGAGGATGTTTGGCTACGCAATGCCGCAAGGATTGCCTTGGAGCGTCAACCCGTATCCCTTTGGCGGGACCGTGCCTTGCATGCACCTTTGGAGGATGCAAGGACTGCGATAACCGCCTTGTTGGCTCTGGTTCGGGTCGAGGCCAATCCCACCCTTCTTTCACGCGTATGCCAACGACTAAACGACTTGGACATGGGAAAGCTTACTCTTGAAGAAAAACTGGATACATGGCGGGTTTATTCCGTAGCCTTTACCCGCATGGGCCGGCCAGAGGGGTCGATGGCTCATACCGTCACTAACCTTCTCGCATCACAATACCCTCAAGACCTTGAGGAACCAAATCATAGGCTTGGGGAACTGCTTGCCTTTCTCGAATGGCCCGAATTGGTTCAAAATACAATGCCTCGTCTGGAACAAGCGTTCGAACAGGAAGATAAATTGGCCTACCTGACCCTGCTCGGAGGGGTAAAGGTTGGGTGGACACTTGCATTGCAAAAGCAATACTTCAAAGAATTAGCCAAGGCGGATAATTTCGATGGAGGAAATCTCCTTCCCATTGCCATTAATGGCATTCGTGAAGAGGCTTTGGCAGCATTGCCGGATCAGGTGCGCCTTACATTGGGCTCGATACTTGAACCGGCAGGGGTTGCCGATCCATCCGGGGGGACATCGGTTCCCGCACGGCCAATCATCCGGGAATGGACGCTTTTGGATTTGGAGGAGGGCCTGAAAAACCCAACGCCCCCTCCTGATGTAAAACGGGGAGAACGGTTGTTCACCGAAGCTCTGTGTATCCGATGCCACCGGGTGGGAACCGAGGGGCGGACTTTCGGCCCGGACCTGACATTTGTTGCCGCCCGATTTGGTCCCCGCGACCTGCTGGAACACATCCTGGTGCCATCCAAATTCATCGATGGTAAATACCGCCAATCCATTATCGAAACCAAATCTGGCCGCCTGGTTACCGGACGATCCATGGGTGGGGATGGGGCCAATCTGCTGGTCGCATCCGATCCCTTTCGTCCAACCAAGGTCACCAGGATTCCTCTGAAAGAGATTGAATCCCGGAAGGATTCCTCCATTTCGTCCATGCCAATCGGATTGCTCAATACCCTGACCCAGGGGGAGATTTTGGATTTATTGGAATACCTGCGCACACCTATCCATTGAAGAAAACCCCTTTCTTGGGAAGGAGGTCCGTATTCAAAGGGCCCAGACTTCCCATTCTCCATGGTGATTTCGAATTCATGGTTTCTTTGGGTTCATTATCGCTGCATTTTGCTATTGTTTCCCTATGCCTTGGGGCTATACTGCCTTACAATTGATGCGGGTTTGATTGGGCGTGTGCAAAACCGAACCCCTATCTTCCAAGTTAAAAAAATGGAGTTTCAGAATGTCTGGAGAGAATCAGGAAGTCCAAACGGAAATGGTTGTGAATGATAAAGGTGCGGACACCGGCTATTCCAATTTCGCCCGGGTGACCGCCACCCCTGAAGAGGTTATTGTCGATTTCGCTTTAAACCCCAATCCTTTCGCCACCGGGCGTCAGGAAATCACCGTTCATCAGCGGCTCATCATGAATTTTTATACCGCCAAGCGCCTTTGGAGTGCCTTGGGGATGACCCTCCAGCGTCATGAAAACACCTTTGGAGCGATCGAATTGGATGTGCGTCGCCGGGTAACCCTGCCGATTCCCGAAAACAAATAAGGCAATCCGGTTCCTCCCTTTCCAACCGGAGGCAATCACCCTTTTATTATTTTGGACCAACCCTTTTTCGCAAGGACCCATCAGTTCTTGGGGGAGAAGGATTGGTCCAAAATGTATTTGCATTGGTAGGAATGATAATCAACCAACAATGCCTATTCAGGTTTGATTTGCCACCCAAAGGCGGAAAAATTTTCAGGGACTTCCTGTAAGCCCTCATCAAATGGGGAGTTTTTCAATCGCCTGTAGAGCAATTTTTGCCCGCCATGGATAATGGCCCGGTCCCCCTCAACGCTTGTCTGTCCACCTTTTTTCCGATCCCTCGATCCGCAGAACCCCAGGCAATTCCTGACCGTCCCGAACCACGATGAAAGCATCTGCCCCATTGGCGCTATCCCATGCCAAGGTTGCAAAACCCTTGGCGACCACCGAAGCCGATAAAGGTCCCCGGTTTCCCTGGGGACCAACGGTAATCAGGGCGTAACGATGTTCCCCCGATCCATCATCCTTTATCACCCGGGGTGTTGGCGTTTTGCCAACTGGCATGTGCTCCATTTTCCCACCCCAGAGCTGAAGGACTTCCGTGGGATAGGGCAGCCCGCCTCCACCATATCCGCCGCCGCCCAGGGACATTTTTCCCTGGCCAAGGATTGCATCGGTCAATGGCTCACCATGATGGGGCCGAAAGGACTGAAACCTCAGCCGTCCGGGGTGGTTGCCACCACTCCACATTTCCTTGGGAACCTCGTTGTATTCAAGCCCTTCGCCTTGGATGTTTACCACCTGCCTCCACGCCCCATCGAGCCAGACATTCCATGAAATATGACCTGGCGCCTTGAATATCGAACCGTCCCGGTTGATAGCATGGAATCGATCATCAAAGGGATCATCGATTTCCGATTTGATGATGCGGCTTCGCACCCAAAGTCCGGCTGTTCCGGGTTTTCCATCAGGTTCGGGGGCCAAGGATCGGACCACCATGCCGCGCGGAATCTGGTGCTGTTCAAAGCCGGTATCCCAAGGCTTTCCGGTATCGGAAACGATGAGTTCCTTGCGAACAATAAGCCGATCCACCGTTAATTCACGGTTGGCTTCCTCCCCAGCCATAACCCTTGCGGGGTAACACCAATCCAATCCCTTGGTCATGACAAGGGTTGTTCCTGCCGAAACCAGAACCGTCAACAGGAATTCTTTTGTCTTCATGGGGTATCCCTTGGGAAGGATTACAAAATTACCGAGATAGCCATCTATCAGGGGTATTGTGTCAATTATTCGAGTTCATGAATATCATTCAACACCCCACGGGGGATGCAAATCGTAAGCACAGTGAGGTCACCCATCGCTTTATGCTTCACCATACGGGGAATATAAACCACAACTCCTGGGTGGAGTTCGATGACATCCTCATCCACAAGCATGGTGCCGGATCCCTCGATGATATAATAAAATTCGTCGGTGCAGGCATGGTAATGTAACTTGGCATCTTTTATTTTCACATAATGTACTTCGCCTGCGGCACCGTCCTTTTCTTCAATAAGGCAACGGATTTCGCCACAGGTTTCGGGCCATGGCGTTGCATTTTTGGGGTCGCGAAGCAAATAGGTAGCAGCTTTTGACATGATGGGGACTCCCAATGGTTTTTAAGACATTAAGGGTGGCTTGCCTGTGGTTTTATCCTAACCCCTATTGTAGGGTTTGAAAGGTGGGAAAAGAATACAAAGTGGTTCGGAAACGGTAGCCTTGGGTGGGTTGCTGGCCTTGAATCGGCGAATTAGGCTTTTGGATTGGATTTCGGAGTAACTTTCCGTTGGGTTGACGCCTTCTGGATTGGCGGGGAAATAGCATTGGAATTGGCCGGTTTTTGGTTGCTTGCATGGATTGATAGTGGTACAATACCCATTAGTATACATCCCGCCTTTTGCCTAGATCCCCACACTAGTTTTCCAGTCATTCAGGCTGATTTAATGATTGGGATGGATACCGAACGGTTGGGAAATACCCATGCACCCCCGATTGGCACGGAAAAACAACCTGGCAAAAACCCTTTCGGTGGGTATTTTGTGCTGTTTTCTTTTGGTCACCTTTCCAAATAATGCTTGGGCTTCTGAGGGAAAAATCAGTTTTGTGAATGATATTGTCCCGGTTTTGACCAAGGCCGGCTGCAATGCGGGTGCCTGTCACGCCAAAGCGGGCGGTGGCCAGAAAGGTTTCCAGTTATCTTTGCTTGGCTTTGAGCCAACCGAAGATTTTGAACACTTGGTGTTGGAAAATCGGGGCCGGAGAATCTCCCTGGCAAATCCCGAACAGAGCCTTTTGCTGTTAAAGGCATCCGGTTCCATTGCCCATGGGGGAGGGAAGCGACTGGCAAGGACCTCGGAAGGCTATGGGCTAATCCTGGATTGGATTCGACAAGGGATGCCAATGGACCTTGCTTCTGGTCCAAAATTGGTGGGTGTGGAACTTGAACCCAAAATCGTTTCCTTTCGTCCCCAGCAGGAACAACAACTCAAGGCAATCGCCAAGTATTCCAATGGCACCATTCGGGATGTTACTCGTCAGGCACTCTATTTTTCGAACGATGCTGCCATGGCCCAGGTTTCCGAAGAGGGCTTGGTAAAGGCCCAAGGGATAACCGGCAAAGTTGCGGTAATGGTTCGGTATCAGGGAATTGTCACGGTTTTCAATGGCTTGATTCCGCTGGGTGGTCCCGTGAACCAAATCCCGGTCGCCAAAAATTTTGTGGACGAAGCTGTTTTCGCCAATTTGAGGTTGTTAGGCATTCCACCCTCGAGCCTTTGTGATGATGCGACTTTCCTTCGTCGGGTCTCCCTTGATATTGGGGGGCGGCTGCCGACCGAACTGGAGACCAAGGCTTTTTTGGCCAACAAAAGTCCGGATAAGCGTGGACAATGGATTGAAGAGCTGCTTCGAAGCCCCGATTATGCGGATTTTTTTGCGGGCAAGTGGACCGCAGTACTGAAAAACAGGCGCGATGATGCCAGCGACATCGTCTCAAACTTTGCTTTTCATGCCTGGGTGCGTGATAGCCTGCTTGCCAATAAACCCTATGACCAAATGGTCAGGGAGTTGTTGGCCGCTACGGGCACGGTGGTCGGTAATCCCCCGGTTGCCTGGTATAAGCGGGTGAAGGAACCGAAGGAACAGATTGAAGATGTGGCCCAGTTATTTCTTGGTGTCCGGATGCAATGTGCGCAATGTCACCACCATCCTTTTGAGCGGTGGAGTCAGGATGATTATTACTCGTTGGCTGCATTCTTTTCCCAGGTAGGTCGAAAGCCCTCCGGAACCCGGGGAGAGGATCTGATCTTTCACAAAAGGGGTTTGGCGACGGCGAGGAATATCAAGTCGGGGTTGTCCCTGAAACCGGCCGCCCTTGGAGATCAGGTTTCCGCCATAGCACCTGATGAAGACCCGCGCCTACGGCTTGCGGATTGGCTTCGGTCACCCAAAAACCCCTTTTTTGCCAAAGCCTTGGTCAACCGGTATTGGAAACATTTCTTCCAAAGGGGGTTGATTGAACCGGAAGATGACATTCGCGAGTCGAATCCCGCCTCGAACCCTGAATTGTTGGCCTCCCTGGAAAAGCGGTTTATTGAGAGTGGTTTCGACCTGAAGGATTTGGTTCGGGTCATTACCAACTCTTTTGCCTATCAATTGAGTGCCGTTCCCAACAAATACAATGGGGCTGACCGGCAGAACTACTCAAGGTATTATCCAAGGCGCCTTCCCGCGGAGGTTATGCTGGATGCGGTGGACAGGTTGGCGGGAACCCAAACCGATTTTTCCAACCTCCCCCCGGGAACGAGAGCGGTGGCGCTACCCGACAACAGCTACAATACCAATCCTTTTTTGCGTGTTTTTGGCCGGCCCGAAGGGGAAAGTGTTTGTGAGTGTGAAAGGATCCAGTCTTCAAGCCTGGCCCAAAGCCTTTTTATGCTCAATGCCAATGATATTCGGCAAAAACTATCCAATCAGTCTACCGGCCGGGCCCACCGCCTTGCCAACGATAAACGCCCCGCCAAAGAGAAAATTGAGGAGCTTTACATGATCGCGTTTGGCCGCAAACCAAACGCGGAGGAATTGCAAACGGCCCTGGGATATTTGACAGATCAAAGGGTTAATTCCAATGGAAAACCGGTTGATTTGGCCAGGGCCACTTTTGAGAATTACCAGGATTTGATCTGGGCGTTGATGAATACCAAAGAGTTCCTCTTCAATCATTAAGGAATACCATGGTGACCCTTTCCAAACAAATCAGCTTTTGTGCGGTTGCCGGGATACTCCTTTTGGGCATGGCGCCGCTGGCCAACGGCCAATCGGTGGGACTGCCTGCTCCCCGGTTGCTAACCACCATGCCTATGGGTGCCAAGGTGGGTACCGAGGTCGAGGTGGCCATCACCGGGGAACATTTGGAGGATGTCGGGGAGTTGATGTTTTCCCATCCGGGAATCAAGGCAAAGCAAAAATCCGATGCAAAGGGTAACCTGGTTCCCAACCAATATGTTGTCAAGGTTGCCCCGGATTGCCCGGCCGGGTTGTATGAAACCCGGGTTATGACCCGGCTTGGAGTATCCTCGTCCCGGATTTTCTCGGTGGGTACATTAACCGAGCTGGTTCCTTCCAAGGCGAATACCTCCCTTCAGTCGGCTATGGAACTCCCACTAGATTGTGTTTGCAACGGGACCATTTCGGAAAGATCCATCGACTATTACACTTTTCAGGCAAAGAAAGGCCAACGCCTCATCATTGACTGTGCCAGTCGTGGAATTGATTCCAAACTCAATGCCACGGTGATTGTGGCGGATGGTTTGGGCCGGGATTTGTTGGTCGAAAGAAGGGGAGGTGCCCTTGATTTTTTAGTGCCAGGCGATGGGAAATATGTCATTAAAATCCATGAATTGACCTTTAAGGGGGGAAATGCGTTTTACTACCGGCTGGGCCTTTGGGAGCAAAAAACAGGAACACCAGTCGTGCGACAACCCTTGACCAGCACCGTCAATTCCTTTTCGTGGCCGCCAACCGGTCTTGGTGATCAGGCCAAAGGGGCGGAAACCGAGCCCAATAACGATGGTGCCCATGCCATGCGTATTGCCCTACCCTGTGACATTTCTGGCCGGTTTTACCCTGCCGCGGATGTGGACTTTTTCGAATTTGAAGCCAAAAAAGGCGAACAGTGGTGGATCGAGGTGGCCTCGGAACGACTTGGGAATGCCACCGATCCATCGATCCTTGTGCAACATGTAACCCGGGGTGAAAAAGGGGCCCCGGACAAATTGAACGATGTCCTTGAATTGGTGGATATTATTAGCCCGGTGAAAGTTTCAAGCAACGGGTACGCCTATGATGGCCCCCCCTTTAATCCGGGTTCCTCCGACATCATTGGAAAACTGTTAATCAAAGAGGATGGGATTCATCGCCTCCAAATAACGGACCTGTTTGGCGGAACCCGAAGCGAAAAGGGAAACATATATCGCCTTGTGATTCGAAAGGCGGAACCAGACTTCGCCCTGGTTGCCTGGGCGATGCACATGGAACTTAGGAATGGAGACAGGAATGCCTTATCCAAACCGATCGCACTAAGAGGTGGCTCCACGATTGCCCTGGAGGTGGTTGCGTTCAGGCGCGATGGTTTTGACGGAGAAATTGAGCTTGCCATGGAAGGGCTTCCCCCAGGGGTTACCGCCCAGGGATTGAAAATTCCTTCCGGGAAATCGTCGGGAATGGTACTTGTCTCGGCAAGAACGGATGCCCCCAAAGGTTTTTCCGGGGCGAGCATTGTTGCTCGGGCCATGATTGCCAACAAAGAGGTCAGAAGGCCTTGCCGGCTTGCCTCCGTAGCTTGGCCTATTCCCGATTCGTGGGGGGAAATCCCAAGCCCAAGGCTCCTTGCGGATGTTCCCGTTTCGGTAAGCGGCGTTGACCTTGCCCCGTTGACCTTGACTCCAAAAACACCCATGATGGAGGCGAAAATGGGGGAAAAGCTTGCCATTCCCCTGATTCACCAATCCCGAAGCGATTTTTCAGGCGATAAAATCCAGATGAAGGTTGTCGGGGCAGGCTTTGAAAACGCCCCCGGCTTTGAAATATCCTTGAAGGCCAATAGTTCCCAGGCCGTTTTGGACCTTGCTGCTTTGAAAATCCAACCCGGGGATTATCATGTATCGTTTATTGGAGGTGCGGTGGTCAAATACAGGCATAATCCTGAACTGATCACCTCGGCCGAAGCCACCACCAAAAAACTGGATCTGGAGGTCAAGTCATTGGAAAAAGAAGTGATAAAAGTGGCCAACGATGCCAAATCCGCCCCCATGGCCAAAAAAGAACAGATGGCAACCGCCGTTGCCGTGGTTAATGCCCGGATGAAAGCGGCATCCAACGCCTTGAATGCCAGCAAGGAGCAATTGAAACGGGCCACCGATGCGGCCTTGCCCCGTGATATTGCCGATATTGTGGTTAGTGAACCCGTTTTGATCCGTGTCAAGCCAATGGTGAAAAAATGACTCCTCCCAAAAAGATGTTATCGGGTCAGAATTGTCGGGGTCCTGTTCCTTTCGGGTTCGGTGGCCGTCGCGCCTTCCTTCAAACCGGCCTGGCGGGATTTGCCACCTTAAGCCTGCCCAATATACTCAAACTGAAATCCCTTTGTCAGGCCCGGTCCCCGGATGCAACGAATGGGGATAAAAAAGCAGTGATCATGGTTTGGCAACCGGGAGGGATGTCGCACCTTGATTCCTATGATCCAAAACCGGATTCTGGCAGCGAATACCGCGGTCCCTTCAAACTGATTGCGACCAAAGTCCCAGGTCTCCAATTCACCGAATTAATGCCAAGGCAGGCGGCCATGGCGGATAAACTTGTCGTGCTGCGATCGATGCGCCAAACGGCAGGCGGTCACCCGGCAGGTTCCATGCAGTTGCTTTCCGGGGACCCGGACACCCGTGACAAACCCAAGCCCAAATACCCCGACTGGATGGCTGTTTCCAATTACCTCCTGGCCCAAAAAGGACCAAGGAATAACCCGCTTCCCGCGTATGTAGGCATCAATCCGCCCACCGAATACAATGGGCCTGCCTACCTTGGTGATGCCTATTCCCCGTTTATCGTCTCGGGAAATCCGGATTCGCCCAATTTCTCTGTACCCAACATCAGTTTGGCGGACCAGGACGAGGTAAGACGGATGGGAAGGCGTTCCAGCCTCCGTCAAAAACTGGACACTTTGGAAAGGAGTTTTGACCAGGCCAGGGACCTGGACGCCCTGGATGCTTTTGAAACCCAAGCGATGACCCTTTTGACAAATCCAAAAACAAAGGTTGCCTTTGACTTGAACCTGGAACACCCCAGGGTTCGTGATCGTTATGGCAGAAACGCATGGGGCCAACAATTGCTCCTGGCAAGGAGGCTCATTGAGGCAGGGGTGGATGTGGTGACCACCAGTCTGAGTGGTCCCCTTTGTGGGCGGGTCCAAAATTGGGACGATCATGCCGTCAACCAGCATGTCTTTGATGCCATGAAATTCAGGTCAAACGCCTATGATCAGGCTGTCTCTGCCCTCATTTCTGACATCTATGAACGGGGGCTTGATAAACGGTTGCTGGTGGTGGTCACGGGGGAATTTGGGCGTACCCCCAAAATCAGCTATGCCGCCAGCACCGGGGCAGGGGATGCCAGTGCCCCTGCTGGGACCTCGCAACCGGGGCGTGATCATTGGCCGCGAGGTTTTTCCAACCTGTGGGCAGGGGGCGGCCTGCAAACGGGGCATTTTATTGGGGCCACGGATAAACGGGGCGAGGATGCGGTGGAAAGGGTTTGTGGCCCGGGCGATTTTTTGGCTACCATTTACCACCATTTGGGAATCGATTCTGCCCACACCCTGATCAAGGATTTTAACGGACGACCTACCCCCATTGTCGATCAGGGCAAACCCATCGTTGGGTTGACAGCCTGATTACATTCTTGATCCATACTGGAAAGCTGGGAATAGATATTGGTTGGATCAACCTGAGGAGGGAAAGCAATCGACCAAAGTAAAAAGGCAAAACCATACATCTGATTATGGTGCCCAAAGGGCCCCCACAATCAATTTTCCAGAATTCAATCGATCCCAATCAATAAAGTCTTAATGGATTGCTATTTATGAACTTGGGAAAATGCACCCGACAGGGGTCGAACCTGTAACCTTCGGTTCCGTAGACCGATGCTCTATCCAGTTGAGCTACGGGTGCCATATCCAAATCATATTCCAAGGCAAGGATTTGTCAACCGTCCTTAACCCATCCCCGGTGGCGTTGGATGCCTTTGGAAATGGGAAGATGTGACGATTTTTGGGGTGATCCGGATTGTTTCGGAGGTTGGCAAAATCGGTCGGGATTTTTGTCCGCGCAAAATTTGCATCCTGCCTGCCATGGGCAATGTTTAACCGAACGAAGTTCCCTTACCGTCAGGAGGATGGTTCATGCTTCGACTGCGTGCGATATCTTGTGTTTTCACAGTTGCTTTGGTTTCGGCAGTTTCTTTTGCCAGTGACCCCATGGTAATCCCGGCGTTTCCGGGAACCTCGCAACCCCAAGTTCAGGCGGTGATCCCGCCTCCCCCAGCCTCAGCGGCCCCCGCTCAGGCACCCAAAATGGCAGAGCCGATTCCCATTAGCCCAACCATGCAAGGTTATGGTGCCGGGATGATGCCCCCTCCGCTACCCCCCTATGCTTGGCCCACCTATGCCCCCTACAACAATTTCAGCCGGGTAGGCTATCCTACTGCCTATCCTGCGGAAGCATTCCCCTTCATCGGGCCTTTCCATCCCTTCCCCAAGGTTCCCCCGGGATGGCGTTCGGTAAAATTGGAATGGGATGATGGTTATTGGTGGTTCAGTAAAACCGCCAACAAACACAATTGGTGGAAAGCCCGCTTCTGGTAAGAGGTGGCGTAGATTCCGAAATGCTCAAGCGGGGCCGGTTTTCCGGGTCCGCTTTTGCTTTTGGTTGCTATGAACCATTTGATGGACCTGATCCATGGTTCCAAGGTCCAGGCAACTTTGGGACCTGATCGCCACACATCGCCAATTTGACCCTCGGAACTCTTTTATAATGGAAACGCCAGGAACCCTGTTTGAATAGGCAGGTAGAATAATCTGGTTTTCCCCAAGGAGAAAACAGGGGTCCCGCTGGCCAGCAGTCAGGGAGAGAACGGGGTGACGATGCCCCAAAACAAGGTTTTTTCCATTGGGGACAAACCGGTCCCCATGAATCACCCACCAATTCCCAAGCCCAAAACCATGTTCATGCCAAGGTAAACGGGTCCTTTTATCTTTGCCTTTGCGGTCATGGTTACCAGTAGCAATGGCAAGTATCCTTATTTCCCTTTGGTGGAAAAGCTTCAAAAGGCAGTCCCCCAACGCCTGGTTTCCCCCTCTTTCAAAAACATCCCCACCACAAGCAAGTTTGGAAATACCGTGCCGTTTGAGTGCCCTCCAAAGGGGCAGGAGGTCCTTTTCCAGAATGGTTTCCAGGTTGGTTTCGTCCGAGGGAGAGGAATCCCCCCGTAAATTTCTTGCCAGGTCAAAGGCCAAATGAAGGTCCGAAACCAGAGCGGTGGAAGTGGGTAGGTGAATCATCAATCGTTCGGGTAAAAGGAGCCATTCCCTGAAAGGGAATTCGGTCCTGTAAAAGCCCAAATCAGACATTCCCCAAAAGCCTCAAAAAAGGGATTGTTTGCATGACACCATGGTCATTCCAAAATCGGATGAAATCGTTTTACAGAATGCTTTGTGGATCAACATCAATGACCATTTCCAATCGCCCTGTAGGCGGTTTGACCATTCCCAGACGCCTAAGGATCCTATGCAGGAGATTTGGGGAATCCGATTGAAACTGGATATGGTGGCGGAAATGATTTTCAATCCGGGCGATAGGTGCCGGGGCTGGCCCCAAAACCCGGAAAGCGGATTTGTCGGTTTGGGCTTCCTGGACATGGGCATTTCGGGCCATGCGCCCGATTTGGTCGGCAAAATCGACCGCCTCCTGGTCAACAAGGCCCCGAACCACAATGCGTGCCATCCTTTGAAAAGGCGGATACCCCAAAAGTTTTCTGTGCTCGAGTTCATATTTGGAAAATCCCAAAAAATCGTGTTTGGAGGCCAGCAGGATGGAGGGGTGTTCCGGTTGATAGGTTTGCACCAGGACCCTTCCATTTTTCTCCTTTCTTCCTGCCCTCCCGGCTACCTGGGCCAGCAATTGGAAGGTTCTTTCACCTGCCCGAAAATCCGGCTGTTGCAAGCCAATGTCCGCATGGATGACTCCCACCAGTTGGACATTGGGAAAATCAAGCCCTTTGGCTATCATTTGGGTCCCCACAAGAATGTCAATCATTCCCTTTCTAAAGGCATCCTGAATCAATTGGCTGGTTCCCGGTTTGCGAACGGTATCACTGTCCATGCGCCGAATCACCCGGCCGGGAAATTTGGCGGTCAACTCTTCGACAAGCCGTTCGGTGCCAATCCCGCGGAAAATCAGGGTTTCCGTGCCACATTTTTCGCATTTGATTTCGTAATTATGGCTAAAGGCACAATGGTGGCAGCGGAGCTTGTTTTCCCCACGATGGTAGGTCATGGGGACATCACAAAATTGGCAATGAATCACCTTGCCACATTTGGGACAAAGGACCTGGGGTGCCCATCCGCGGCGATTGAGGAGCAGTAAAACCTGACCATTCGCTTTGAGGGCTTCCTGAATCCCAAAGGCCAAGGGTTGGGAAATGGCTCTTGTTTCGCCTTTGGGTGCGGGCTGGTATCTGAGATCAATAAGATCTACCTTGGGCATAGGTAGATTTAAAACCCTTCGGGTCATTTCCATTAGTTGATAGTGACCTTTTTGGGCATTGTTCCACGATTCCAGGGAGGGAGTCGCCGATCCAAGAATGACAGGGATGTCAAGCATCCTGGCACGCATCACGGCGACATCCCGGGCATGATAGCGTGGCGTGTTTTCCTGTTTGAACGAACCCTCATGCTCCTCATCCACAATAATGAGGCCCAGTTTGCGGGCCGGAGCAAAAATGGCACTCCGGGCTCCCACCGCCACTCCGGCCTCACCCGATGCTACCCTGCGCCAATAGCGACCTCTTTCGGCGGGGGATAAATTGCTATGGAGCACCGCGGTTTCCCCACATCTCCCTTGAAATCGGGCTACCGTTTGGGGAGTGAGGCTGATTTCCGGGACAAGGACCAATGCCTGGAGTCCCCTGGCAAGGATGTCCTGGATGGCCTGGAGGTAAACTTCCGTTTTTCCGCTGCCCGTGACCCCCCGGAGGAGTATCGGCTTGAAACCGCCCTGGTTGATAAGGACCAGGATTTGCCTGAAAACCGACTGCTGGTCCTCGGTTAGTTGGGGTGGTTGGGTATCCAATGGTTCAATGGGTCTGTTTCCGGCTTCTTGCCGTTTTAATACCAACCCCCGTTTTACCAACGAATCCACCGGACTGCTCCCCACGGAGGACCTTGCCAGTAACTCCTTTAGGGAAAGGGGTTCGGTCGCTTGCCTAAGTACCTCGCGGATCTTGATTTGGGCAGAAGTCAGCTTTTGGTTTTCGGTATAGAGGCCATCCAAGGCTTCGTATACCCAAGTTCCCCGGGGAACACTATTATTCGCGGCTCCTGTGGGAATCACGGAGGCAAGGACCTGCCCCCATGAACAAAGGTAATATTCCGCCATCCATTCCGTAAGCCGCAAAAGGTGGTCATCAATGAGGGGTTCCAGGTCAATGATCCGGATAATTTTTCGATAATCCCGATCTGTAACCTCTGTTTTTAAGCCAACAAGGAATCCAACCTCCTCGTTTTTCCGGCCAAGGGGAGCCGCCACCCGTTGACCGATCCGGACATTTTTTTCCAGTTCTTTGGGAACGATATAGGTCAACGGTCCGTTAAGGGATCCCTCAAAAGAGCGGTCAAAGGCTACCTCGGCAAAAAGGCCATCGTGTTTGGCAGGTTTCTCCTCGGGGCCAAACAGGGATTCCTGGGTTCCATGGTTGGGAACGGACCTGCTCATTTGGGGGGACTTTTTTGCTCAGGGTTGGTTGACTCCCAATCACCAAGGAGGCTTCGCCTTACCTTCAAGGGGAGGGGCTCGCTGGTTTCCCGATTTCCCTGGTGGCTGAACCGAAATTGGACCGTCAGGTTGGTTTGTTGGAAAAAAGACCGTTCCGCTTCCCCCATGGTCCACCGGAACCGGATTCCCCGATCCCAACCCGAGGTCAGGTGGTTTCCCCGAAGGAAATCGGCTTTTATGGAAACGATTGGCCTGGTGGCAAATTCCAGGGCAATCTCCTCGGGCCATGGGTCGGCTTCCGGGGACAGGGACGGTTGATTGACCGGGCCAAGGTGGGCTTCCATCTCCCCCCCAAGGCAAATCATCCGGTTGATGATCTCCAGTTCCAGCAAGGAGTCTTTTTGCGGGAACAATTTTCCCACCCAAATGATTTCCTGCATGCGAAACCAAAGGGTTTGCCGATTGTCAAAAACCAATTCCATTCCCGAGGGGAAACAAAGGGTGCGCTCTGTTTTGATGTAATCCATAAGGCGCCGCCTGGTCACCGTCCGGACCAATTCATAATCGGGCCATGAGAAAAAATCCTCGGGCCGGAGGGGATTCATTATGGTTTTTCCTTGGCCTTTATTGGGGAAATGCTTTCCAGGCCAGAACCGGGGACAGGGTTTTCGGGACGAATGAACATCCAAATGAAGGAGGAAAGGATATAAACCCCTGCAAACATCATGATATTCAGTTGATAACCATCATAAAATGCACTCCTTAGGTCCTCCCTTGCCAATTGGGACAGGTCAAGCCCTTGGGAGGCAGCATAGGCTTCCTTGCTGTGGGTCAGAATTGCCCCGGTTAGGTAGGTCACAATCGCTCCACCCAAATTGCCAATCATATTCATGGTTCCTGCAACGATGGCAGAAATTTTCCCGCCTACATCCTGGACCGTAGCCCAGGTGGGAGCCATGGTCAAGTCGTTAAAGAAACCGGTAAGGGCGATAAACAGGGCAAAACCAACCACGCTGTGGTTCTGAAGGGACCAAAGGCAGCCTAAATAACTTATACCGGCCAGGAATGACCCCAGAACCCCGGGGATACATCGAGCGGCCGTTTTGCCATTCCACCGACGAACCATCCTGTCTGTGAACCACCCTCCCAGGTAACAACCCACCGCGCCCAGTAAAAGCGGGCCACCCTTGAAAAGGGCTCCCAGCCAATCTCCGGAGGGGACCTCAAAATGATCCGACATGATGGAAGGCAGGTAGTTCAAATTGAAATACCAACCAAAGTTTTGACAAAAATACATCGCACAAAGAAGGATTGTGTTGGGGTGGTAGAGCATCCGGAGCAGGTTTTTGTCGAGTTTGGCATGCCCGGTATCCCCGGTCCTTCCTTTATCGATGTAGTCCAATTCGGCGCGGGTTATGTGGGGATCTTCCGAGGGATGATTGCGGAATGTCCTTGAGAAAAAAAAGCACCAAACCACTCCCAGGAGGCCGAATCCGAGAAAAACAATGCGCCAGTCGATTCCTGCTTTGGTAACAAAAATGAGCCAAAGGAAAGGAGTGAGCCCTCCCATGATTCGGGCAGAGGTCCAAACCAGACCTTGGGCCCAACCCCGTTCCGCCAGAGGCAACCAATTGAAAAGTGCCCGGGTTATGTTGGGATAAGCACCCGCTTCACCAATTCCAAACAGGAAGCGGATTACCACAAGCACCCCGAAATTGACCAAAGTCACCCCAGCCACGGCGTACCCAACCAGGGCAGTCAAACCGGTAAAAAAGGACCACCAAAGGACAATGCGGATGAGGGTGAGCCTGGGACCAAAAAGGTCCCCCAGCATTCCCGTGGGTATTTCAAAAAGGGCATAGGCCAAATTGAAGGCGGTAAGGGCCAATTTCAAATCGTCAATGGAGTTTAAGCCCAAGGCGGCTTGAATTTGCCGGGAGGCATTCGGAAACGCCGCACGATCCAGGTAGGTGATCATGGAAAGGATGCACACCATCAGTAACACCATGTGGCGTTGGCCGAATTTCGGCAGGGTGGTGGATGCTTTGTAATCAACGGTGGTGGCTGCCATGAAATGTTCCGGCGGGAATGGGGTGGAGGGGAATAACCGAGGAGCCATTGGTCACAAAGGTCATTTGATGGTTGGATCACCAACTATCAAGCATAATTTGGCCATTCGGTGACGACAGGTCCATTTGGAATCGTTTTTTTGGGGTGGGAAGGACACCAAAAGAGTTGGACCGAATCCATTCCCAGTTTAAAAAGTAGAAATGTGCAAAATTTGATTCAAAAAGGTCCTTTCCCTTTGCCATAAAACCTGCTTTAATGGCATGGAACCCTATCCTTTCGTTTCTTTCCAGGAGTTGCTTCCATGCGTAACCAAACCGTGCTCTCACGCCGTGAATGGCTGGAAAACTCCATGTTTGCGGCGGCAGCCGCCTCGGCCCTTCCCGCCAATTTTACCTGGGCCAGGGAATCGAATGCCCCTTCGGAAATCCTGAGGGTGGCGGTTATTGGGGTCAATGGCCAGGGGGGATCCCACCTGAGTTCGCTTGCCAAACGACCCGGGTGTGAAGTGGTGGCCATTTGTGATGTTGACACGGAGGTTGGCCAAAAAAAGGGGGTGGACCGAATCGCCAAGGAAACAGGGAAATCCCCAAAGTTTTATCAGGACATCAGGAAGCTCCTTGAAGACAAGGAGGTGGATGCTGTTTCCATTGCTGTCCCCAACCATTGGCACGCCTTGGCAGCGACCTGGGCCATGGAAGCGGGCAAGGATGTCTATGTTGAAAAACCGGTAAGCCACAATGTCAGGGAAGGCCGCATTTTGGTCGAAACCGCCAGGCGGACAGGGCGAATTTGCCAAACCGGAACCCAATGCAGATCCCAAAAGGGAACTATTGATGCCATCCAATGGATTCATGAGGGAAAAATCGGCGAGGTGAAATTGGCCAGGGGGCTATGTTATAAACCACGGGGAAGCATCGGCGCCCGGGGATCGTATCAACCCCCAAAGTCGGTCGATTACGATCTTTGGTGCGGCCCCGCGCCCAAGGATCCCTTAACCCGCCAAAGGCTTCACTATGACTGGCATTGGGTTTGGCCAACGGGAAACGGGGACTTGGGCAATCAGGGTATTCACCAAATGGATATTGCCCGTTGGGGCCTTAATGTTAACGACATCGGCAAAAGGGTCTTTGGTTTTGGAGGCAGGGTAGGGTATGTGGATGCTGCGGACACCCCAAACACCGAGGTCTGTGTCCATGATTACGGCAACAAAACGCTCCTTTTCGAAGTGCGCGGTTTGAAAACGGGCGACCTCAAGGGGGCCAAGGTTGGAGTCATTTTTGAAGGCACCGAATGGTATGTTGTCCTGACCAGCTACACCTCGGGCTCGGCATTCGACACAAACGGCAAAAAGGTAATGTCCTTCAATGGGGGTGGGGATCATCACGGAAATTGGATCAAGGCCGTTCGGAGCCGCAAAAAAGAAGACCTCAATGCCGATATTCTTGAGGGGCACCTTTCCAGTGCCCTTTGTCATCTCGGCAATATCTCCGTCCGTCTTGGTGAACAGGTGGAGGTTGGTCAAATCGCTTCCCGCCTGGATCAGTTGCCCGCCTCAGAAGCAACCAGGGAAACTTTGGCCCGGGTTCTCAATCACCTTGGCGAGAATAAGCTGGGCAAGGATACCATGCTTTCGCTCGGTAAAAACCTGGCGATTGATCCCGTTAAGGAAGTCTTTACAGGGGAGGGGGCTGCCGAAGCCAATCCCTACCTCTTCCGGGAGTACCGCAAGGGATTTGAGATCCTTAAAGGTTAATTGATTCTCCTGAAACGATTCATTCAACAGGTTGCCAAAGTCCCTCGTTTCGACGAAGGACTTTCTTTTTTTTGAGGAAGCTCCTTTCATGATAGGTCCAAAAGATGACCTCTTTCCCAAACCCCACCAGGGAGGAATGGTCTTATTCGCCTTTTTTATCGGGATTTATGGAGCCTTTGTTGGTGTGAATGCCCTCGCCCCCGAATGGATGGAATGGGAGGTGTTCCCCGGGATCAATTTGGCCGTAGCTTGGGGCATGGGAATTATTTTGGCAACCTTCCTGATTGCTGGCAATTATACCTGGATGCGCAGGACCAAGGCAATTTCCACCAAGGGAGCTAACCACTCATGATCCATGAGACTTCCTGGCTTGCCATTTCTGTGTTTATTCTTTTTGTAGGCATTACCCTGTTTTTGAGTTTTTACCTTTCCCGAAGGACGAAATCAGCCAAAGCGTATTTCGCCGCCCATGGAGAGGTCCACTGGTTTGTTAATGGCGTTGCTTTTGCAGGGGATTATCTTTCCGCCGCCTCCTTTTTGGGCATTTGCGGAATGATTGCCTTTTTTGGATACGATGGTTTCCTTTATGCCATAGGCTACCTTGCCGGGTGGGTGGTCGCCTTGCTGGTTATCGCGGAACCCATGAAACGATTGGGTAAATTCACCTTTGCCGATGCCATTGATGCCCGGTTTCATTCCCGGGGAATCCGCCTGGTCTCGGCGATCAGCACTCTTTTGGTTAGCCTTTTTTACCTGATTCCCCAAATGGTCGGGGCAGGGGTTCTGGTCCAACCCCTTTTGGGTTTTTCTCATCCGCAGGGAGTCCTCCTTGTTGGTGCGGTGGTGATTTTGATCGTTACGACCGCAGGAATGGTTAGCACCACTTATGTGCAATTCCTAAAAGGATCGCTATTGGTGTTCTTTAGCTTTGTCCTGGTGGGAATGATCCTTTGGAAAGGACTGGAGGCGAAACCGTTTTCCAAGGCTTCGACCGAAACCAATGACCCGGTATTTCGGGAATTTGGCCCCTTTGCCTTGGATGAAAACCTTGACCCATGGATAAAAAAGGTATCCGGGGCCGGGGCCGTAATCTTGCCAGAGGAGGGAAATTGGAAGACCAAACCCTTCCTGAGGACCAAACATCCCAACGAGCCTGGCTTTCATGTCTGGCAAAAAATTGAGGCTTTAAACGGCCTCGTTTTGCGCGAATGCCAGGTGATTTCAAAGTCGGTTCATTTGGAAGATCCCCTCCTTATCAACGGAAAACCCAAGGGGAAAAAGGTTGGGGAACACCAACTCAAACCGGTTGGCACTCTCTTGCAATTGCCAGATTCCGCGGAGAAAACGGGACCTTTGGGTCCTTTGGCATTTGTCAAAGCGTTTCAGGAATCCAAAATCCTCATTTGGGGTAATGACCTAATAAAAGATGCTGATGGTACATCGCATACGGTCTACTTTCCCAAGCCTACCGCTGGGTCCGATGTCCTTAGGCCTGGGAATTTGCCTTCCTTTCAGGGGATTCGCTCGGGAGGGTGGGCGGACAAGTTGAATTTCATTTCGCTGATGGTGGCCTTATTCTGCGGGACCGCCTCATTACCACACATTTTGATCCGCTATTATACGGTCAAGGACGAGGCAGCCGCCAGGAATAGCACGGTTGTGGGAATTGCCACGATTGGGACTTTTTACATGTTGACCCTGTTTATTGGGCTTGGGGCCATGGCGAGTGGTGCCCTGGATGTAACCAATTCCAACATGGCCGCCCCGCTTTTGGCCAGAACTTTTGGGGATGGCATGTTTGCGGTGATTTCCGCGATCGCTTTTACCACGGTGTTAGGAACGGTTTCTGGCCTTATCGTTGCCGCTTCGGGAGCGGTTGCCCACGACATTGTTGAAGGCGTCCTTGGCCATAAGTGGGATGACCATAGCAAGGTCAAGGCGGGAAAATGGGCCTCCGTGGTGGTGGGAGTGTTGGCCATCCTCTTGGGGATTCTCTTTCAAAAAATGAATGTCAACTATTTGGTGGGCTGGGCTTTTAGTGTTGCGGCTTCGGCAAACCTTCCCACACTAATCATGCTCCTTTTCTGGAAGGGAACAACTAGGCAGGGGGTCATTGCCTCGATTGTGGCGGGAATGGTTTCTTCCCTGGGTTGGATCCTCCTTTCGGCAGACACTTTCAAAGATGTCTATGGGTTGGACCCGGCAAGGGCCTTGACACCGTTTGGACAGCCAGGAATTGTTACCATTCCCTTTGGGTTTTTCATTTTGGTGGTCGTTTCCCTGTTGACAGGCAAAACCGCCAGGCCAAAGGAACCCTCAAGGGCATATTGACCCTCTTCGGGACCTGTCCTAAGATTTTTCAATAACGCACCCGTAGCTCAATTGGATAGAGCGTTGCCCTCCGGAGGCACAGGTTACAGGTTCAACTCCTGTCGGGTGCAATGGTTTACCCCATTAAAAATGGCTTGTTGGGGCGGTTTTCAAGGTATTTCTTCGTTTTCCCGATAACTTGGGTCTGGATTATTGCGCCATTGCCTTTCTACGGGCAAGGATTGATTTTTTTTCGAAAGCCCAAATCATTACATTGAGCCATTACCTGCCACCAAACGAATCACAAGGGTTAATTCCAATGGCTACTGCATTTAATGTATCATTACAAAAGGGGAGCTAATCAAGACCTGGTTTAGGGGTAAATGGATTTCTCAATGGGACATTTTCCCCACATGGTTACTTGAATGGATCAATCGATCAAAAAAGGTAGCGTGGGTTTGGATAGATCTTCAATGGCTGATCAGGCAACAAGCTGGGGGCCCTTACCGTCCTGAATTCGTAGTCCTCCTGGCATGGCAAATTGCTATCATAAACGCTGGGTGATCGTTGGGTTTCCAAGGAAAAAAAGTGCATGTTTCGGTCCATTCGTCGGGCATTAATCAGTGTAAGTAATAAATCCGGATTATTGGAATTGGCTCAAATTTTGGCTCAAAGGGGCGTGGAAATCATCTCCACTGGAGGCACCGCCAAAATGCTTCGAGAAGCCGGATTGGCGGTAATCGAGATAAGCGATTGGACCGGGTTTCCCGAGATGCTCGATGGACGGGTCAAAACCCTGCATCCCAAGGTTCATGGCGGGCTATTGGGGCGCAGGGAGCTTCCCGAACACCAAAAAGCCATGGACGAATATTCCATTTACCCGATTGATTTGGTAGTGGTCAACCTTTACCCCTTTGAGGCGGTTGCCTCAAACCCTGACTCGGCATGGTCGGAATTGATCGAAAACATTGATATTGGCGGCCCGTCAATGCTTCGTTCTGCCGCCAAGAACCACGAAAGCGTGGTCGTCCTCTCTGACCCCGGGCAATACGCTTTTTTCCAGGAAGGCTTTCAAAGCGATGGGGGTACGGAATTGCCCTTGCGCCAAAAATTGGCCCTTGAGGCGTATCAGCGAACGGCCGCTTATGATTGCATGATTGCCAAGACCCTAGGCGAACGCCTGGCCGTCCCAGGGGAGGAGACTTTCCCGGACCGGCTTACCATGACCTATACCAAAGTGAAAAATCTGAGGTATGGAGAAAATCCTCAACAAAAGGCGGCCTTTTACCGGGAAACGATCCCAACCGAAGGGACCGCCAGTTGGGGCGAGGTTCTTCATGGCAAGGAACTCTCCTACAACAACCTGCTTGATCTGGATGCGGCGATTGAAATCGTACGGCCCTTGCAAGAGCCTGGCGCCTGTGTGGTGAAACACAACAATCCCTGTGGGGTCGCCTGTGCGGATTCCCTTGAAAGAGCCTTTCAATTGGCGTACGACTCTGATCCGATCAGTGCGTTTGGAGGGATCATTGGCTTAAACCGGGTGGTAGACCTTGCCACGGCAACGAGGATGACGGAGCCCAATCGATTTTTTGAATGCATTATCGCCGAAGATTTTACCCCGGAAGCGATTGCCTTGCTAACCACCCGGCCAACCTGGAAAAACAGTGTGAGGTTGGTGAAAACCGGAAAGTTGCCTCCCCATGGACCCATTCAGGATTTCAGAAAACTAAATGGAGGATTGTTACTCCAGAATGCAGATCAGGTCAGGGACGATTTTGCCGAGGCCAAACTGGTTACGACCACCGCAGTGCCTGAGGGCAAAATGGCAGATTTGAGGTTGGCCTGGCATGTGGTGCGGTTCGTCAAAAGCAATGCCATTGTATTGGCCAAAGACGGGATGATTCTTGGTGTGGGTGCGGGTCAAATGAGCCGGGTGGATTCCATGCGGATTGCTTTGGAAAAGGCTGGAGCGAAAAGCAGGGGGGCGGTTCTGGCTTCCGATGCCTTCTTTCCCTTTCGGGATAATGTGGACCTTGCTGCCGCTGCGGGGATCGTTGCCATGATTCAGCCAGGCGGATCGGTCCGTGATCGGGAATCCATTGAGGCCTGCGATCACAACAGGATCGCCATGCTTTTCACGGGAGTAAGGCATTTTCGCCATTAAGTCCTAAGCCAATCCTTGACCTGTTCCACACTTTTTAAAAAAGGAATGGACTCATGAACCGAAGAACATTTTCCAAAGCTGCAATGGGAGGGCTATTTGCCTCCACCTGTTCGGCAAATCCCGTATCGGAGGAAAGGCCCAAAATGCACATCATCGATACGCATCAGCATCTTTGGAATCGGTCCAGGTTTACCCTTCCCTGGATTACCAAGGGGACGGTTTTGGACGCCGATTTTGGCCTTCCCGAGTACAAGAAAGCATCAGGCGGGGCGGTTTCCCGAACCGTTTACATGGAGGTGGATGTTGACCCAAGCCAACAGTGGGCGGAGGCGGTTTATGTCAACGACCTTTGCCAGGATCCGGAATCAGGAATGGTGGCCGCGGTGGTTTCCGGCAGGCCCAATGCGCCGGATTTTTCCAAATGGATCGATAAGCTCAAGGCTCTTAAAGGAGTGAGGGGTGTTCGGCAGGTTCTCCATGTTCCATCTACTCCCAAAGGGTATAGCCTCGAACCGGATTTTGTAAAAGGGATCAAGCGGTTGGGGGAAAATCAACTATCCTTTGACCTTTGTGTTCGGGATGTGGACCTTGGGGAAAAATCAAAGCTTGTGGAACAGTGTCCCCAGACGCAATTCATTCTGGATCATTGTGGAAATCCGGACCTCAAAAAAGCGGATTTGACACCATGGAAAAAGGACCTTGAGGAGATTTCCCGCCACAAGAATTTGGTCATAAAAATCTCGGGATTCCTGGCATCGGCACCCGCCCGGGATCAATGGAAACTTGAGCAGGTTGCCCAAATCATTAACCATTGCCTGGACAGTTTTGGCCCGGACAGGTGCATTTTCGGTGGGGACTGGCCTGTGGTTTTGCTTGGTTCCACTCTGGCCAAATGGATAGAGGCGGTCCGTCAGGTGGTTGGGTCCCGGCCAATGAGTGAACAGCGAAAATTGTTCCACCAAAATGCGGAGCGAATCTATCGTTTGGAACCCGCAAAGGTGGATTAAGGCCCATATTACGAAGGAGGACTACCGTGATCCGCCGATTTTGTGTGCATTTCTCCCTAATTGTTTTCCTGGCCACAGGATTGCCTGCCCTTGGTGCGGATGGAATAAAACTTCCGCCGTTGTTCACTGATAATATGGTCTTGCAATCGCAAGCCAGGATAAAGGTGAAGGGATCAGGGTTAATTGACTCGGTCCTTGAAGCAAAAATGGGGGGAAAGTCGTTCACTGGAAAAACAGATGAAAAAGGACAATTTGTATTGGAAATGGGTCCATTTGAGCCCGGGGGGCCTTTTGAGTTGACATTTCAATTTCAGGGGGAAGCCCCGTGTTGCAGGTTGAAAAATGTTCTGGTTGGTGAGGTTTGGGTTTGCTCGGGGCAATCCAATATGCAAATGTCCGTCGATTCCAGTGCCGACCGGGAAAGGGTCAAATCCCAATCGGCCAACGGTAAAATCCGGTTATTTACTGTGCCCAATAGACCCGCCAATTCCCCCGAAACGACCCTTAATGGGAAATGGGTGGAATGCAATGCCAACTCCGTGGGAGGATTCTCGGCGGTGGGGTACCATTTTGGGAAAAAACTGAACGATAACACAGGGTTACCGGTTGGCCTAATCAACTGTTCGTGGGGTGGCACTTATGCCGAGGCGTGGACAAGGGAAGGGGACCTGTTGGCAAGCCCTTCGTTGGAACAAATCGTCCTGAACCACAAGAGTACTTATCCTAGAGTCCTGGAAAGATATAAAACCGCTCTGGAAAATCATAATAAAGCCGCTGAAACTGCCAGGGTTGAAAATAAAAAAGCCCCCAATCGACCCCAAAATCCTGATAACAACCCGAACCGTCCGGCAGTGCTTTTCAACGGAATGATCTCCCCCCTCCTTCATTTTCCCATTAAAGGGGCCATTTGGTATCAAGGGGAGTCAAATGCCGGTCAAGCCTATTTGTATAGGACTCTTTTTCCGGTGATGATAAGGTCTTGGCGCAAAGCATGGGGACAACCTGATCTTCCCTTTTATTTTGTTCAATTGGCACCATTCATGGCCATCGTTAAGGAACCACAAGAAAGCAATTGGGCAGAACTTCGTGAGGCTCAACTTCTCACCTCCCAAAGTGTGCCCAATACTGGTATGGCAGTCATAACCGATGTTGGTGATGAAAAGGACATTCATCCCAGGCAAAAGGCCCCGGTTGGGGAACGCTTGGCACTTTTTGCCCTGAAAAACCAATATGGCAAATCTGTCCAGGCATCCGGCCCGGAATTTAAATCCTTAAAAATCGAAGGCAACCAGGCGATCCTGGAATTTTCGCAAGTCGGGTTGGGCCTGGAAAGGAAAGGTGAAACCTTGCAAGGGTTCACTTTAGCGGGAAAGGATAGGAAATTTGTCCATGCACAAGCCACCCTAAAAGGCAACCGGGTTATTGTAACTTCTGACGATATCAAGGACCCTGTGGCCGTTCGTTTTGGGTGGGCCAATTTCCCGGTGGTGAATTTGTGGAACAAGGATGGCTTGCCTGCGTCCCCTTTTCGAACAGACGAATTCAAAGGCCTCACTGGTCCCCGGTAACACCTTTTCAAAGCGGTTTTTAGGAGATGGTTATGATCTCTTTGTGTTTCATGGTTTGGTTGAGTGCAGGTCAGGCCGATACGACCTTTGAGGTATCCCTTAACGGATTGGGAAAGGGGCTTACCAAGGCACAATTGATGGAGTGCCCTCTATCCGGGAATGCCGTTTTTCCGGCCCATTGGAAGGGTAGTAGTACCGCTGGCCATATTCTTGATGATGAAAAAAGCATTGGGACTTTCCAGGTTTTTTCTGCCTCGCTTGCCGGAAAAGGCCAGGATTGGGTGGCATTGTTTACCGAGGTTCCCAAAGGGAATAAGGTAACTTTTAAAGGTGGACCCTCCAAAATCCAATCCCTTTTTGTGTTTGACGGGGATTGGAAAAGCCTAAGGAGAATATCAGACAGTAAGGGGCCAATGTTGGCGGTTTTTTGTGAACCTTATGATCCAAGTACCCCGGCCAGTAAAGAGGCCACCTTTAAGACCTTTACCCATGTTTACGATCCCGAAGGATCCAACCTCATTACAAAGGGTGCGGGAGGAAAATTCCCTCATCATCGGGGACTTTTTTATGGATTTATGAAAACAACCTATTCCGCCGGGGTGGTGGATACCTGGCATTGCAAGGATGGGGTCCATTTGAACCTTACAGGGCCAGGGGTGGAAGAGTATGGCCCTTTGGCGGTAAGGGTTACCTTGCCCGTGGGTTGGTATGGAAAAAAGGATGACCTTTTTGCCAGGGAGGAACGACAATTTACCGTCCTTCGGGCGGGAGAAGCCCTGGTGGTGGATTTTGCATCACGGGTTACCCCCCTCGATGGTGTTATCAAGGTGGATGGAGATCCCCAACATGCGGGATACCACTTTCGTGCCTCGGATGAGGTTGCATCCAAAACGAGCAAGAAAACTGTTTTTGTTCGGCCGTCTGGGGTGGATAAACCAGGTGTCACCCGAAATTGGCCCGAACGAAAAGATCATATCAACCTTCCCTGGAACTCCATGCAATTTTCCGCGAACGAAAACCGTTACAGTGTGACCTATATTAACCACCCGGAAAATCGTGGCGAAAGCCGGTTTTCCGAAAGGGAATATGGACGATTTGGATGCTATTTTGTGGATGAAGCAACCGTCGAAAAACCATTGGTGGTCCAAAATCGTATGGTTTTTCGGCGGGGGGACCTCGACAAAAAGGAAGCCCATGCGGATGCGGTTGGTTTTAATGCCAATATAAGGTAAGGGAAATAATGAGTGCCTATTCTATCGAGTTAAAGGCCGCCATTCAGGCCGCTTCCTTGGCTTCGGAGTTGATTCTTAAGGCCTATGAGGTTCGTGAGGCAGATCCAAAAGCTCTGGCCAGTATTACCACCCAAACCGACCTGGCGTCTCAGGAAGTCATTCTCGGATACCTTATGGGGGAATTTCCCCACGACGCCTTTGCTGCCGAGGAGGATACCAGGTCAATCCACGAAGCCAGGCGGCAGGGAGATCGACTTTGGGTGATTGATCCGATTGATGGTACCAGGGGATTTGCAAAAAAAAATGGTGAGTTTTCAGTCATGATCGGGTTTTGCCATAAGGGCAGGGTGGTGGCAGGGGTGGTTTCTGAACCGGCATTGGGGCGCCATACTTATGCGCAATTGGGCCAAGGTTGTTGGACCCAAAGCGGCAATGGGACAGAAACCCGGTGCCTGGCAAAAGACACGGCAAGTATTTCCAAGGCGATTTTTGCCCGAAGCCACACTCAAAATCCAACCGAACCAGGTGCCTTGGCTGGCAGATTGGGTGTAAGCCACTTTCTTGAAAGCTATTCCGCGGGTGTGAAGTTGGCGCAAGTAGCTCGCGGAGAGGTGGATATTTATCTCAATGATTATCCTACTTACCGGGATTGGGATTTATGTGCCGGGGTGATTTTGGTCACCGAAGCCGGGGGTTTTGCCACCGATTCCCTTGGCAATCCCCTTGCGTTTGGTGATTTGGGAAACCTTCAGGATAAGGGATTGGTCAGTTCCGGTCCGGGTATTCATGCCGAGATTATCAGGAAATTGGGCCAACCTAAAGCTTGAGGCGGTATTGCCAAGGCCAGTCCTTTTTGTGGTGGAAAGTATTATTTCGCCTTGGGTTTTTGGGGTTGACCCTTGAGTTGGGCAATTCGACCTTCAGCGATTTCCCCCGGTCGGGAGTTTGGACTGATTCGTAAAATTTGTTCAAATGCGGTAATGGCCTGTTGGGGTTCGCCTGCCGAAAGGTTGGATTCTGCCAAAAGCAAAAGGGCTTGGGCCCATTTATCCTGAAGTTGTTCCGCGGCAAATCGAAGGGATTCCGGGCTGGTTTGCAAGTCTTTGATGAGTTTTTTTGCCTCCACGATTTCAATGGATTGACTTTGTTGTTGGGCGACCCAGTCCAGTTTTTCCAGGGCATTGGCGATCTGTTTACGGGATAAATCCTCCTTGGCAGAGCGAAGCAGGTCAGCAAGGTTGGTGCCTGGTGTTGATTTGGTTGTGGAACGGGACATCAGGACTCCAGGTGATTCGGTCCCATTGATTTTGTGCTTTGCCAGGATGTCTTTAAGGGTTGGGTCAGGTATTGCCAGAATGCTGGATGGATCAGTGTTACGCCGAAGGAGTTCTGTCATGTAGGTTGCTTCCTGACGAATCACGGAATCGTTTGGGTTTTCCAAAACCCGGGCCAACAGGATTTCGGCTCCTACCGTATCCTTTTGCATCAGCTTGGCAATGGCATCATGAAAAAGGACCAACAAGGCATCGGACTCGTTTTCCCATTGAAAACGGGCACGGTCCAGTTGGGCAGCGAGTGCTTGGGAATTTTGAAACCCTTCCACGCTCAGGATTACCTTGCCTTCGGGTGAAGCAAATACCATGGTGGGAACACTTCGAATTTTTAACGCTTCTGTCACAGGACGATTAGCCAGGGCACTAATGTCTGAAATAATCCAATGTTTTTTGAATCGTTCAAGGATGCCAGGGTCGGCAAAGGTTTCCTTCTTCAGTTTTTGACACCATTGGCAATCCGGGCTTGAGATCAAAATAAACAGGGGTTTTTGCATCTCCAATGATTCGGCACGGGCCAATTTGTAATCCTCGATAAACCGTATTTCACCTTGGCAATGACCTAATCCCGCATGAAGGAAAAGTGTTGCCAAAACGGGAATAATACGAAACATGATCGCCTCCATTCGCTTTGGTTGATCGGTTCAGGCCCGGGGGTGGGCCTTGGTGTAGTGGTCCCTTAGTTTGGTGGTGCTCAAGTGTGTGTATATTTGCGTCGTGGCCAGGCTTTTATGCCCAAGCAACTCTTGAACACCTCGAATGTCCGCTCCCTGATTGAGCAGGTGGGTGGCGAAGCTGTGTCGCAGGGAGTGGGGAGATGCTGCGGTATCGAGGCCCGCAGGACCCAAATATTTGGACAAAATCCGGCCGACACTTCGAACAGACAATCTTGTTCCATTTTTGTTAAGGAAAAGCGCTTGTGCCGCTTTGGGTTTGGCCATGGTATCCCGATCGGGCATCCATGCCTGAATGGAAGCAAGGGATTGGGGACCAAGGAAAACGATCCTTTCCCTGCGACCTTTTCCCCGGACCGTGGCACAGGCCTCTTCGAGATCGAGGTCCTCGAGGTTTAACCCAATCAATTCCGCCACCCGAACTCCCGCCGAGTAGGCCGTTTCCAATAATGCTTTGTCCCTGCGACTCAAGGGCGAATCCCCTTGGGGAATGGCCAACATTCGTTGAATGCCCTCGGTGGGCAGAAAATGAGGCAAGGGCTTCTCCTTGCGTGGCCCCCTCAGACCTGAAGCGGGATCCTGGTCCAGTTTTCCTTGCCTTCGCAAAAATCGACACCACGATCGAAGCGAGGCCAGGCGCCTGGCGATGGTGGACCGGGCGTATCCCTGTTCGTGGAGCCATGCCAACCAATTGCGAAGGATCCTTGGCCTAAGGTCATTCACGGTGATTTTGGGTCCATGTTGGGAATGGAGGAATTCGATTGCCTGGGTAATGTCTTCGCGGTAGGATTTCACCGTATAGGCGGAGAAATTGCGTTCCAAAGCCAAATGCTTCAGGAATTCGGCCATTGCCGATGTCAAGGCGTAACCTCCTCAGGGTGAAAATCAGATTCTTTTAATAGAGTCGGCTTCACTAGGAGGTTATCGGACCCTGGAGGAGATTTTCGTAAAGAAAACGACAGGCATAATCGACGCAATATCCCTATTGTTCCCAATTTATGAAGAGGGTGGGTCGTCCAACTGCGTTAGTACTCCCGGATGGTTAAGCCCCAATACCTCACGGGAATAGAATGGTTCCCCAAAACGCTTTTGGATGGCCCAACCCCAGTAACGGGCTTGAATTTCAATATCTTCGATGGGGCCACCCATCTCCCTACCCTGAACCAATTGGGAGTGGTATGCACTACAAGCGGCCATTTTGGTCTCCATATGGGGGGTTATGTTTATAACCACTTCCGGCTTGGCCACCTGTCGCAAATGAATGCTTGGAGCAAATAGGACTAGGGCTGGGTGGTGGGGCGTTCCTGGCAAATCGGTTTTGGAAAGTTTGGCCCAAAAACGGGCCCCTTCCACCAGGGCAGAAGCGGAAACATGGTCAGGATGGGAGTCCTCAGGGCAATGGGTAATGATTAATTTGGGCTTCAATTGACGAATCCAGCCCGCCAAAATTGCTCGTGCCTCCAATGAATTGGTAAGGGACCGATTGGGTAGACCCAGGTTGATTCGGAAATCAATGCCTAGGATTTGGGTTGCCTTTGCGGTTTCCCTTGCACGGATTTCGGGAGTCCCGAAAGGGGTTGGTTCACCATTTGTCAGATCAATGACACCGACCTTTAGCCCTGCAGCTTTGAGGGCCAATATTGTTCCACCGGTACTAATTTCGGCATCGTCTGGATGGGCCATTATCACGAGCGTGTGCAATGTGGGAAGGTTTGACTGTTCTGAACTGGGTGAGGTTGACATTCGTCTTGCACCGGAGGGCTGATTGGTGTTCCAATGGGGATTAAGATAGGGAGGTTTGCCGTGTCCCGATTAATCGTTATTCCTGCCAGGCTTGCATCTTCACGGTTACCCGAGAAGCCCCTTCTGAAGGAAACCGGGAAATACCTGATCCAGCATGTTTATGAAGTTGCCTGTCGATCCAATCGGGCGGACCGGGTGGTTATCGCCACGGATGATGAACGGATAATGGCCGCCGCCCGGAGTTTTGGGGCCGAAGCGCGAATGACTCGTAGCGATCACCCATCCGGAACGGATCGGGTTGCCGAGGTAGCCTTGGCCTTGGACTGTGACCTTATAGTCAACCTCCAGGGGGATGAACCCCAAATCGATCCGTCATCCCTTGACCTTTTGTTTGACCTTCTTGATAAAAACCCACAATCGCCGATGGCGACTTTGGCCACCCCCATTCCAAACGAGGAAGCCTACCTTAATCCCAATTGCGTCAAGGTGGTTATGGATGAAAATGGCAGGGCCCTTTACTTTAGCCGCAGTCCAATTCCCTATTACCGGGACAGTGTGGTAACCTTTGCAATGGACTTCCCTCCCGCATGGCAACATCTGGGTTTATACGGTTATCGAAAAGATTTTTTGCTTGGTGTAGGCAAAATGGCCCCCCATCCCCTGGAAAAAGCCGAAAAGCTCGAACAATTGCGGGTCTTGGCACACGGAATCCCCCTAATGGTGGGGAAGGTGGTTCACAAGGGCCTAGGGATAGACACCCCGGAAGAATATAGGGCCTTTGTCGATTTCTGCAAAAAAAACCAGGAAACGGCCATTTCCAAGGCGGCCTAATGCCTTTGAAACTAAAATCTTGCGGGGTTTTTGGCAGGGAATCGTTTTGAATCGTTGGTGACCTTTTATTCGAACACTAGCCGAGCTTCCCGCAAATTGTGAAGATGTCATTTATGGCAAAGCACATTTTCGTGACGGGCGGCGTGGTAAGTTCCTTGGGGAAGGGGCTAACGAGTGCCTCGGTGGGTCTCCTTTTGGAGAAACGGGGCCTCCGGGTCAGGATCCAAAAATTCGACCCCTACATCAATGTCGATCCCGGCACCATGAGCCCCTATCAACATGGCGAAGTTTATGTTCTTGACGATGGTGCGGAAACGGACCTTGACCTTGGCCACTATGAACGATTTACAACGGCCCCCCTCAATCGAGATTGTAATTTTACCACAGGACGCATTTATCTAAAGGTCATTCAAAAGGAACGCAAAGGGGAGTATTTGGGCCACACGGTTCAGGTGATTCCTCATGTTACCGATGAGATCAAAGAAGCCATCCGGCTGGTTGCCACGGACGAAGTGGATATTGTCATAACCGAAATAGGTGGAACCGTAGGTGATATTGAGGGTTTGCCATTCCTTGAGGCGATCCGCCAATTTGCCTTGGATGTGGGAAAGCAAAACTGCCTGTATATGCACCTGACCCTGATTCCCTATCTAAAGGCGGCAGGAGAGGCCAAAACCAAACCGACTCAGCATAGTGTGGGTCAATTGCGGCAAATTGGGATCCAACCTGATATTTTGATTTGCCGGACGGAAAGGGAAATGACCCCTGGAATGAAGGAGAAAATCGCCCTATTCTGTAATGTTCAAACCGATGCGGTCATTGAGGAGCGGGACAAAGAATTCTCCATTTATGAAGTCCCGCTTAGCTTGAATGAAAACAAACTTGATGAACTCATCGTGCAAAAACTGGGGCTTTCCAAAGCGAGGCCACTGGACTTGTCTGAATGGCATGAAATGTTACACCGTTTGCGCAATCCACGCCACGAGGTGAGTATCGGTGTTGTTGGAAAATACATTCAATACAAGGACGCTTACAAGTCGATCTATGAAGCCCTCGACCATGCAGGAATTGCCAATTCCACGCGCATTTTAGTCCGGAAAATCGAAGCTGAAGAATTGGATAACAATAGCACGGACTCTGCCTTGGCCGGGTTGGACGGAATCCTTGTTCCCGGTGGTTTCGGCTATCGCGGAATTAGCGGAAAAGTGGAAGCCATCCGCTATGCCCGCGAAAAGGAAATACCCTTTTTTGGGATTTGTTTGGGCCTTCAATGTGCCGTGATCGAGTTTGCCCGGAATGTAGCCAAGCTGGAGCGGGCCCATTCCACCGAAATCGACCCCGATTCTCCTCATCCGGTCGTTTGTTTGCTGGATGCGCAGCATGCCATCACCAATTTGGGTGGTACCATGCGCCTTGGTAACTATCCCTGTGCCCTAAAAAACAATTCCCGTGCGGCCGGGGCCTATGGCAAGGAACTCATCCAGGAAAGACACAGGCATCGATATGAATTCAATAACCAATACCGGGAATCTTTCCAAAAGTTGGGTATGGTTTTTACCGGGCTAAGTCCCGATTCCAAGCTGGTGGAAGTCGTGGAAATTCCTTCCCATCCCTGGTTTTTGGCGGTCCAATTTCATCCCGAATTCAAATCCAAACCTACTGCCAGTCATCCGTTATTCAATGCGTTTGTGGCAGCCGCAATAAAAAAATCCACCTCCCAGGGAGCATAGGGCCCTAAACAAGGGCCCTATGGCATTTGGCAGCCGATGGCTTTATTTGCCGGCTTTCAAATCAATGGTGACCTCAGTGGTTGCGCCTGCTTTGATCTTGACCGGAATGCCAACCCGGCCGCCCTGAACGAATCCGGTTTCTTCCTGCCAGGTTACCAAGTTGAAATCCCCGGCTGGGGCATTCTTCAGGGTAAATTTGCCTTCCTCATTGGTCACGGCAAAGTAGGGATGGGAAAATGTCCAGACATAAGCACCCATCCAGGGGTGAATGGTACATTCGATCCGACTTGGGGTGCGTCCCTGAAACCAATCGGTAGTCCTGACCTCTTTGCTAGAAGGCACGATTTGATTGGCGTTTGGGTTTTTGCCTGTACTGATGATGCTTACATTGTGGGTGATGGGTGAGCTGTTTTTGGTGACAAGGGTTTGTCCCTCACGAATGCCCACCACATGCGGTTCGAATTTGCAGCAGGGCTGATCGAGTACCACATCATTGCTGGCAGCTTTTTCCAAGCTGGGATGGACAGGCAACTTTACTTTGGGATCCTTGGCATCGGTTAACCACACCATAACCCATCGGACCCCTTTATTCTTGGGGTTGACAACGAATTTTTCGGAGGAGATTTCACCCATGGAAAGGCAATGGTCCTGATCCTTGTTGATATTTAATTTGGCAGTCTGGGGGAGGACAGCATCCGCCCAGAGGACCTGCCCGGTAAGAGTGCCCCATTCCTGGGCATACGCCCCACAAGCGAAAAGAATTGTCGCAGTCATGGCGCAGGTTAGATTTCGAAACATGGAAAGAAGGCTCCTTGGGGATGGTCGAGGCGGGACGGTTGCGGATTCACTCCCGCAATGCTACTTGATTTTATTCTAGGGCGAACCATGACCATGGAACATCATTTTTTGTGCAATACATTGCTGATATTCATGGAATTTACTGGCTCAATCCGTCCTTTTTCCGTGATTATTCCCCGAATCAGGTGGGCAGGGGTCACATCAAAGGCGGGATTGTAAACCCCGATACCCACAGGAGCGATTGGTTGACCATGATATTCCGTAACCTCGGAGGGTTTGCGTTGTTCGATTGGTATCCCTGATCCATCCGAAAGGCTAAGGTCAAAGGTTGAGGAGGGGGCGGCCACATAAAAGGGAATGTTGTGGACTTTGGCCAAACAGGCAACACCATAGGTTCCAATTTTGTTGGCGGTATCGCCATTTGAGGCAATCCGGTCTGCCCCCACAATCACCATTTGGATTTTTCCCTCTTTCATTACCTGGGCCGCCATATTGTCGCAAATGAGGGTTACTGGGATCCCAGCCTGGTTTAATTCCCATGCGGTTAGCCTGGCCCCTTGTAATAGGGGGCGGGTTTCATCTGCAAAAACACGAAAGTTTCGACCCATTTCGTGGGCCCGATACATCATTGCAAGGGCGGTTCCATACGACGCCGTTGCCAATCCACCCGCATTGCAATGGGTCAAAACGCCAAAGCCCTCCTGAATGAGAGCCTGTCCATTGTCTCCCATAGCCATGCACATGGCGTGGTCTTCGGATTGGATCTTCAAGGCCTCCTCTAACAGGAGTCCATGCCATTCTTCAAAGGGCCGTTTTCTAACGGATTTTTCAAAACAATTGAGCATCCTGCCAATTGCCCACGAGAGGTTGACGGCGGTAGGTCGACTGGAATTAAGCTTTATGGCAGCACTTTGAAGCTGCATTTGAAAGGTGGTTTGGCACACAGCATTCCGCAAAGCCACCAGTAAACCAAAGGCTCCCGCCAGGCCAATGGCCGGAGCTCCCCGAACGCGAAGGGAAACTATGGCCTCAAAAACCTCCTCCACATCAAAAAGGTCAATCTCCAAAAGTCGCATGGGTAGTAAAGTCTGATCGACCATCCGGAGGTGACCCGTGGGCCCACCCACCCAGGTCACGCATAAGGGTACCTTGTAACCGCTCATGCCTTGAATCCTTGAAAAAACTGGCGTGTTTTTTCGTGAACCAGGCCATTGGACGCCAGGACATCGGATCTTTTGAGGTTCACACCTCCCTCCCAATCGGTCATTTTGCCACCCGCCTCTTCGATAATGGGAAACAAGGCGGCAATATCCCAGGGCTTGACTCCATATTCGATCATCGCTTCCCCTGAGCCTTGGGCAACAAGGACAAAACCATAAAAGTCACCAAAGCCCCTTAGCTGGGGGCACTCCCTGGAAAGCCGGAGGAAACCTTCCTCCACACCTGCCTTCTGAAACCATTTAAGACCGGAATAGTAGACTTGGCTTGGACCGAGATTAGCTTGCCTGGAAACCTGGATCCGCCGGTCGCCGACATAAGCACCCTCGCCTTTGCAGGCATGCCAGGTTTTTCCCAAAGCAGGAGCATGGGCAACACCGGCTACCATTTGGCCCCGGTACTCGAGACCTACGAGCATAGCCCACATGGGGATACCACGGGTAAATGACCGGGTGCCATCTATGGGGTCGATGATCCACCTAAACCCAGAAGAACCCTGTTGATCGCCAAATTCTTCTCCAAGGAGGCC
The DNA here is from genome assembly GCA_005808665.1 of Planctomycetia bacterium. GTDB lineage: Bacteria > Planctomycetota > Planctomycetia > Gemmatales > Gemmataceae > SYLG01. The sequence goes on from SYLG01000136.1 coordinate 45,822, forward strand.
ATCATTAGGGAAGAATTCCGATATCAATTCCCTGAGTTCATGTTCTGCCTCTTTGTCCGCAATGGTTACCGGGCTATGATCCGGTTTCCATTCAATTTCAGTACCTTTTTCAAACCACTCTAGTGTTTTCTTTCCAATCCGTTCAAGCCATTCCAATACCAAACAATAGCGGTCCTTGATATCCGACTTCATCATTTTTCCCCGGTTTTCATGAGCCTGTATTTTACCGAATTGGCTGTCTGCCTTGGGGGAAACTCATACGGAAGTGATTTCAGGAACTCGCCCAATTCCTGGATCTCTTCCTTGCTCAAATGGCTGGTTTTACCATGTCTGTCATCCGGATTGTTGGTGGTAAGGACAGCCTCCAATGTTTGAGCCTTGCCATGGTGAAGGTACGGGGCGGTTCGGTACAACCCTATCAGGGAGGGCGTATCGTATTTGGTTCCCATTTGTTCCGTTTTATCTGACAGGCCAGTGCCTACATCGTGGACTTTGGCCACCTTCAGGTTGCTATCAGTAAAGTACGGCCCGGAATGACATGTGGCACAACCCACCGTTGGACTTTCAAAATGGATTTTGCCACGCTTTGCTTTCTCACTGAGTTTGCCGGGACCTTCACTATAAGGCGACAAAGTTTCCACTTCGAATGAGTTGGAGTAAATGGCCAACGCATCCAGGTCTTTCGACCTTCCCGCAAGGTCAGCTTTTCGTTCCGTTGGGGTAAAACCCCGTTTATTGGGGATCGGGCCATTGATAAGCCCCCGGCCCTGCATCAGCCTTCCCCGGATGGTGTATTCAAAATCCTGAACTTCATCCCGATCGGCCGACCAATGGAGCGGGTGGGTGTGTCCCATTCCGAAAAGCGGAGGCGTTTTTCGTAACCCCTCCGGATTGTGCCAAACACGGCCATCGGTAAGGCCATCCGGGTGGCAAGAAAAACAGGATACCCAGCGGGGGCCGCTCATCGGTTGCCGTGATGACCCAAAGAGGTATTTTCCATGGACCCACTGTTCATCAGGCAGTTTATCACAGACTACGACCTTGGCCACCGACCGAAGGCTTTGGGTATCAAACCCCTGTACTGCAAAGTCCATGGCAGCATAAACCCAAACCGTTTTCCCATCCGGACTCACCCGCACAGCCCGCGGATTTTTGCCCACTTGAATGAGGTTGCCACGCCCTTCAATTTCCCGGTAGTCATCGTCAATTACCCGACAGGCGTTCATGTCATCGGTTGCGGAGTAAATGACAAAGAGGCCGGTGGCATCCGGAGTCAGGGCCGCCTCCCAAGGGTTGGTTACCACCAATACGCCGTTAAAATTGTCCATGGGAACGGATGCCCGGCGAGTTCCGGGTGCATCCTTGTTGGTGGAATAGACTGTAATTTGGGGAAAAATAGACCCGCTGCCATCAATTACCTCAATTCGGGATCGAACATGGGGGAGATACGCCTTGGGCCTCCTTGGGTGGACAACCAAAGAACGACTTAGATTGTCCGTGGAGTGCCCTTTCCATTCATCAACCACCACCCCGGATGCCAGATCTACCTTATGCAACCTGCCATTGTAAAATCCGGTCACAAACAAAGATTTTTCGTCCGGACTCATGGCTAGTCCCCGAACGAAAGAGGCCACCGGAATCTCACGCAATCTGGTCCAACCCACCGTTTCCCATTCGCTTACCTTGCCTGGATAATCATGCGTTACCCAAACCCTGTCCCCCGTAGCCGAGGATACGATGCCATACGGTTCATCCGCACAAGCAATGCGTTTAATCACCTTTTGGGTTTCAGTGTCTACCAGGACAAGGACATCCTCCGAAAAAACAGCCACTGCCAGTAATTTCCCCGCTCCGAGAAAAGTTACTCCTTCCGGTTTCTTTCCTACCGGGATTTCCCCCTTTTTCATCCGGGTCGAAAGGTCCACCAACGAAACTGTCCCACAATCGGGATTGGCAACCGCCAGGAGGGTTCCTGAGGGATTGATATCCATTAAACTGTTGGAACTGCCGGCCCTTACTACCTGGGTTTGTTCCAATAAACCCAACAATATGCAAAGAATTGTCGGGTAAAGCCTTTTTCTTGGCTCAATCATGCCATTCTCCAGTATCTACCCAATGCATTCGCAGAACGAACATCACTCGATTATCCCAATCTAGCCATTCTACTATCGTTTGGGCTAACCCTTTCAATTGCAAGGGCAGGGAACGCCTTTCCCAGGGCTCATTATGATCCTTGGGATGGATCCCCAACAAGGATTCGGCTAACCCACCTCCTGATTGAAAATAACATAGTTGTTCAATGGAACGAACGGACGCCATGTTTAGGATTTCCAACTCCTTGGCCTCAATGGGGTCCAATCCACGCCGGTTTTGGAGGATTTGATTTCACTGGTTTGCAAGGGTCAATACCCGGCGCCTGACCTAAGAAATTACCCAAACGGAAGAATTACCCCAAAAAACGGTTAGGGGATTTGGTTGGGTTGGAAAACCAAACAATTAAGCCCCTGAATCCAAAGGTTCGATTACCCAGCTGGTTAGGGTGGGCCCACGACCTTTCGAGAATGGAACCCACCTGTGATAATATCGGCATATTGGGATGATTGGTTAAAATGCCACCCGTTGGATTTTTTGTTCCATCCCGCTTTTCTTCCAATGGGCTCAATACCATTCACAACGAATCCGATGATTGTATCAAGCATAGCGTTTTTGCCGATGGTGGCATTTTCAAGGGTGGACGGGACATGATCAAATCCAGCCAATTACTGTTCCTTATGATTTTTGGCCTTGCCGTGACTTTGAATTTCAAGGTTCATGGCCAGGATTCTGCCCCATACCAGGCTTGGCGGGGCTATTCCGAGGGAGAAACTGCTGCGGAAGGTAGCTTGGGTGTGATGGGTGCTCACACCCTTTCCGATTGGATTGTCCGACCCGGACAAGGGGGGGACAAAGAAGGGGTAGGCTTAAACGGTCCCATTGGGTGGGAAATCTATGCTATGGTGGGTCCCTCGTTTCCGGTTTCAAATGGTGCCCTTGCCAAAAACCTGATGGTCGGGTGGGATATTACCGGTGGCGGGCGAACCCTTTTCTTCAACCAGGAAGCAACCAAAGCATGGGTGGTGGATATTGGCATCAGCAATGTTTTTCAAACCGCCAAAAACCGCGAACCTGTTGCCAATGTGGTTAATTATGGCAGGCAGAACTTTGATAACTCGTTTAATCCATCTCTTAATGATTTTAAAACCTATGGCAGCTACACCGGGCCGGTCGTTGTAAAATATGTCAATCGCACCTCCGCAAACCTCGCCGTGGGTCGGGAGTGGTACCTTTGGGGCAGCGCCGAGGAAGAAAATCGTAATGACAATTTTCGCTATGGCTTGGATATAGGTGGCAGATGGGGTTCCATGAAAATGCAACCCGATTCCACGCCTGCCAATCCCAATCAGGTTACCTTCCAAACGGTTGGCTTTGGGGCACTCTTTGGGGTCATCCATGCCGATTGGGAAATCCCATGGCATGGTATCATCCTCCAAAACGGTTTGCGGCTAGAACTCGACCAAAACTGGAATAGTGTTCTTCAACAACAAAATGATTCAAATATTTTGTCCCTAAACCTGCTCTATCGTTTTGGCATCCGCTTTTAACAAATAAAAAATCAATCCTGGCGATATGCATTCCCGAGGAATGCATATCCAATTTTCTGGAAAAATGGCCTTTTGACCAGGATTTCCCCGGAAAATAACGGTTTACAAATAGGTTTTGAACGGAATTATTCCATGTCGGATTGTGCTTTCGGACATTAATGGAATAGGGAGAATCCCCACAGCCATGAATTGTGGCATTTGGAATTGTCCTGGTAAAATGATGTCCCTTGGAAGTACCTCCCAAAAAACTTTTGGATTGTAGTCCACTCCTTGGTACTTTTGGAGCTCCAAGTCCTAAACCGTTGGGATTTCTAAACTAAGCAAGGTAGCCAGGATCGCTGTTTTTTATTGAATCCCACTCCATAATGGACAGCTCTTTTCTTTTTCCACAAGGGCGTTTTCCCATGAAACCGATTTCTTCGTTTGCAGGCATCCTGATGTGTTTGGTTTTTCAGGGGAATCTCCGATCAGAAAACTGGCCCGAATTCCGTGGGCCAGGGCGACAGGGACTTTCCGTTGAGACCAAATTGCCTTTGAAATGGAGTGAAAAGGAAAACATCCAATGGAAAAAGGAAATTCCTGGAGAATCCTGGTCCACACCAATCGTTTGGGGAAACCGGGTTTTTCTAACCACGGCAACCGATCAAGGGCAATCGTGCCGTATCATTTGCCTGGAATCAAAAACGGGGAGTGTCCTATGGAACAAGGAAATTTTTAGGCAATTGCCTCGCAAAAAAGAGCAACGCAATAGCTATGCAACCCCAACCCCCGTTACCGATGGCCAAAGGGTCTACGCCTGTTTTGGGGATGGAAGTTTTGCGGCCCTTGGTTTTGACGGGGAGGTTCTTTGGACCAATCGTAATTACCCTTTTTATAGCCAACATGGCCTTGGCGCTTCCCCCATTTTGAGTGGGAACCTACTCATCATGACTTTTGATGGTAGTAGCCAAGGAGAAGATAAACTGGTCGGCTGGCAAACACCATGGGATAAGTCGTTTATGGTGGCCCTTGATGCCAAAACGGGAAAAGAGCGGTGGAAAACCAACAAGGGAATTACCCGGATTTCCCACGGTACACCGGTAATTTGGAATCCAGAAGGGGGAAAGCCCCAAGTGGTTTGCGAAGCTGGCGATGTCGTCCAAGGGTATGACCGGGATACGGGGGATAGGGTATGGACCAGTGAAGTTCAGGGTGAAGGAAAGGTTCCTTCCCCAATCATTGGAGATGGCTTTGTCTTTACCTCGGGGGGCTTTCGCGGAAAGGAAACCATCAAAGCTTTCAAACTGGGGCCCATTGGCAACCTCAAAGAAACCAACCTTGTATGGGAACAAAAAAAAGGTACCCCAAAGGTGCCATCCCTGATTTATGTAAACTCATACCTGTTTGCTATTCAAGACATGGGCATTGCCAGTTGCCTCCAACCAAAGACTGGGGAAATGGTATGGCAGGAGCGTTTGGGAGGAGGGTTCTCGGCATCCCCTGTTAGTGCCGGAGGACGCCTTTATTTTCTCGATAACAAGGGGGAAACGACCGTAATTGAAGCTGGGCCTGTTTTCAAAGTTCTTGCCAAAAACAAATTGGATGGGAATGTTCAAGCCTCCATGGCAATTGCCAATGGTTGCCTTTTTCTTCGTACGGATCAGCACCTGTACTGCGTGGCTAATTCCAGGGAATAAAAGGAATAAGTCAGCATCAGGGGACTTGGTTTTTGAATGGCCCCAATTTGGAGTGTGGCCGATTAGTAAATGAAACCATCGACCAAATGGGGAATGGTGGATAGGAGACCTTTGACAAAAGACCTTAATAGGCGTTTTTGTGGACAAATCCGCGAAAGGCGGTCAGGAACAATATCCTAAGGTCAAGCCAAGGGGTCCAATGGGTTATGTAGTATAGGTCGTATTCTATCCTTTTGCGTAACGAGGTGTTGCCTCGCCAACCATTCACCTGGGCCCAGCCGGTGATGCCGACTTTTACCGAATGGCGGATCATGTAGTTGGGAATGCTACGAGAGAATTTTTGGATAAAAACCGGCCGTTCTGGACGGGGCCCTACGAGGCTCATATCGCCTTTGATTACATTAAATAATTGCGGAAGTTCATCCAAGCTGGTTCTACGCATGAATGCTCCGAACCAGGTTTTTCGGTCGTCTTCTTTTTGTGCCCAAACTGCGCCGGTTTGATTTTCCGCATCCATTCGCATGGAGCGGAACTTGTACATGGGAAATACCTTGCCATTGAGTCCGCAACGATCTTGCCAAAAAAAGATGGGGCCTGGGCTGGTTAGCTTTACCAAAACGGCAATCAGTGCCAATATGGGAGAAATCAAAATGACAACAATCAGGGCGATGGCAAAATCCATAATCCGCTTGGTTAGGACATTGATGCCATGGTGGGGACTTTCCCTTAATCCCAAAACCGTCATTCCGTGCAGGCTGGTGGTTTGAATGGATAATCCTGAAAGGCCCGGAAGGTCAGGTACAAGGTGCACCTCCACCAAGGTGTCCGAAAGTAGGTCAAAAACTTGCCTGACTTCGGCAAATCGCCGCATGGGTAAGGCAATGAACACCTGCTCAATTTGGTTTTCCCTGACGAGTCGGGGAAGGTCTGGAATTGAGCCAAGGATGGGGAGGTCGGAATTGAACGGAGTTTGTTCATCCACAAAACCCAAAACATTGAGACCCAGCCATTTGCTTTTCAAAAGGGCCCGAAGAGTGTGCCTGGATTCGCGCCCTGAGCCTATGATCAAACAACCGGAAAGATCAAAACCGGTTTGGCGAAGGCGCCGTAGGGTAGACCAGGCCGTCCTGCGGGCAAAAAAGACCAAACAGGTTTCCAACAATCCAAACAGGGCCAGGGCAAGGCGAGGTTCATAGCGGGTCCGGGTGAGAAAAATCGTAGCCAAAACCAACAATAATAAAAGGGTGGATCCTTGCAGAATGCCCCAAAGTTCTTCCCGGAAGCGGCGAAGGCGGGTGATTCGGTATTGCCCTGTCCAGGAAAAGGAAATGGCGGCAAGCAAAAGCACCACCGGAATGCCGGCCAGGCAATCCGTAAAAGAGGGAACTTCTTTACCAATCTCAAACCAGCCTGTCTGGAAGCGGATAAAATAGGCAAAAATCCACGCAAAAGCGGTAAAGAGAAGGTCCATTACCAGTAAAATCATGCCAAGTGATTGGCTAATACGGCGAACCATGGTTTCCCTGCCCGGATTAAGGAATTCGCTTAGGATAAACGGACACTAAGGTCCGGGTCTAGCGTTCTTTTTTGGAAGATTTGGTCAAAAGTTTTTACAATCATTCTGGACAGGATCTTTGCCTCGTGTAAAGATAAGGGAGTAATGTTTCTTTAACCGGAGGCTATTTCATGGCGCATGTTGTCACAGAACCCTGTAAAGACTGCAAGTATACCGACTGTGTGGTGGAATGCCCCGTTGAGTGTTTCTACCAGGATGGGGATATGCTTGTAATCGACCCGGACGATTGCATAGATTGCGGTGCCTGTGTCCCGGCTTGTCCTGTGGAAGCTATCTTTTCAGAGTCCACGGTACCTTCCCAATGGTCCAGCTACATTGAATTAAACGCAACCAAAGCGACCGCCCTTAAGGCCTCTGGCCATCAAATCACCAAGCATCAGGCTCCCCTAAAAGGGCCAGGTTGCAAAGGGTAATTTGGAATTGCCCAAGCGAATTTGCTCTCGGGCCAGGAAAACCTGGCCCGTTTCCATTGTTGGGGATCTTCCATGAAAACAGGGCTCCTCTTGGTTCAGGTTGGGACCCCTGATGCTCCTGAGCCCGGCCCGGTTAGGCGATACCTCAAACAGTTTCTAAGTGATAGGCGTGTCGTCGACCTGAAATGGTTCCCCTGGATCCCAATTCTTCAAATCCTTTTGTTGTTTCGTCCCGGCCGATCTGCGGCTAAATATCGGCGCATATGGGACCCCATTACTGGGTCCCCTCTGAGGCATCACACCACCAACCAAAGGGAGGCGATGAGGACCCGGTTTCCTGACCTTATTGTCGATTACGGAATGCAATACGGAAATCCTGGCGTAGGAGCCGTAGTCGATCGGATGATTCGCCAAGGTGTCGACCGTTTGATTGTAATGCCCATGTATCCACAATACTCGATGACAACTACCGCCGGGGCAACCGATGCCCTTTTTCGGGAGCTATTCAAACAGGTCAGGGTACCTGCCATTCGTATCATTCCGCCCTATTACGATCACCCTGCCTACATTGGAGCCTTAACCTCGATCATGCAGGCGGATTTGGCAAAATTGTCATGGACTCCTGAACACTATGTAATCAGTTTTCACGGCATTCCCGTTCGGTATTGCCAAAAACTGAAAGACCCTTACGCTACTCATGTTAAAGCAACAACCCGGTCATTAACCCAAAAAATGGGTTGGAAAAGATCTCTTTGGACCCAGTCGTTTCAATCCATTTTTGGCCGGGAGGTTTGGCTCAAACCAAACACCGACACGATTCTTGAAGACTTGGCTAAAAAGGGGGTTAAAAAAATCTACGCTTTAACCCCTGGTTTCACGGCGGATTGTCTGGAAACGGTGGACGAAATTGGCCACGAATCGCTTGAAGCTTTTCAAAAAGCAGGTGGAGAATCCCTTAGACTTTGTCCAGGGCTAAATGACCATCCCATTTGGATCGATGCCATGGAAACGATCATTCGGCAGGAAGGCTTGGGATGGATTTGACCGTTCCACCAGGGGATCCGGTTCTTATTCCGGTAAATCAGGGATGTGGGGCCTTACCAGTCAATTCAAGCAACCTTCCCAATTCCGTTACCGGGGCAGGATGGTCATCCACTCTAAGGTCGATCCACCGGTCGCCAAAGCCATTGGGACCGCCCTTTGGTTTGACAATTAATAGGGCCGCGGATTGGCGCCCTCGTTTGTCACCCCCTGCTTCATCCCCAGCCTTTAAAGCCTTGAACAATCGCAAGGCCAGGGGCCCTTTGGCTTCTTCAAAGGCCTTGGCCATGTCACCAATCACATTGGGACCAGCAAGTAAATTTCCTTGAGCTGTGTAATTGGCACCCAATTTGTGGCCGGCCCAAGGCATACATTTGGAACCGGTAAAGGCTTCGGGAACCCCTTTCAGGTTTAACAACCCCACCTGGCGATACTCCTTTCCCAAGTCTTTGGATAAAAGGAGGTCGAGAGTTTCCTTGGGGTTTTTACCTTGAGAAAGCAAAGCTAACCCATCAGGCCCAAAATCCACATTGACAAAGCTTTGGGTGGCAATGGCCCCGATATTGGCTTTGGCAAAAGGCACAGCACTGCCAACCGCAAGGTATTTCGATGCAACCACGATTCCCATTTCGCCAGTTTCAATGTCTCTGGCCACAAGGGAAAAAGTGCTTGCCAAATCCTTTGCCGGATTTTTGTTGGGCATGGCACTCTGGCCTAAAACAGCCATCACAACAAGGATTATTCCTGCCGGGGCAATCCTTTGAAAAGTCACCATATCAGCTCCCTGATCCTAATAGGGCCACTTGGAGGGCACTACCTTATCATCTTGATAGAGGAAACCGCAAGGAGATGCATGTGACTGAATTTGTTGGGATACAGGTATTAGGGAAGGTGGGTGAAACCACCCAGGATTTTGGCAAACGGTTGACACTTTTTTGGACAGAAACCCTGAGGAAATTCCCTGATGAATTTGCCTTGGTTTATGCCGAAACCATTTGTTTCGAATTCCTTTTGGGCAAACCCACCAGGCGTTACGCCATTGAAACCCAAGGGGTCAACTTTTTCCTGGAGAAAATCCCTGGTGAGGGTTTTGAGGTTTCCCCTCCGACAGAAGAGGATATTTACACCAAATATGAACTTCCGGCAACAGAATGGTGGCAAATCGAACATTAAATGATTGGTAGGGTTGTCCCCGGTCTCTCAAATCGATTAGCTTGGGAAAAGGGAGGGATGGCACCTGATGAAGATTTTTCTAAGTGTTGGCGAGCCAAGTGGTGACATCCATGGGGCCAACTTGGCTAAACATTTGGGCCAACTCCTTCCAGGCGCAAAAATTGCAGGTTTTGGTGGCCCCAAAATGCGTGAGGCCGGGGTGGATCAGCTTTATCCCTTGTCTGAACATGCGGTGATCGGGTTTCTTAATGTTGCCATGCAATACCCCTTTTTTGTAAAGCGGGTCAATCAGGCAGCAGAGTGGATGGATCGGGAAAAACCGGATGCGGTGGTCTTGATTGATTTCCCAGGCATGAATTGGCACATAGCCAAAAAGGCCACGGAACGAGGTATTCCTGTCTTTTATTTTGTGCCACCGCAACTTTGGGCTTGGGCGGGTTGGCGGGTGGAAAAAATGAAACGGTGGGTAAAAGAGGCGTTCACCAACTTTCCCTTTGAAGATAAGTGGTTTCGGTCAAAAGGGATGCCTTCCACCTTGGTGGGGCATCCCTATTTTGATGAACTAAACGATCAAATCCTGGACATGGAAGTAGTGGGAAAAATCAGGGAATCCGGGACCACTATCATTGGCCTGTTGCCTGGATCACGAGGGGGGGAATTAACCCAAAATGTCCCTACCATGCTAAAAACTGCCGAAATCCTTGCTGGCAAGTATCCTGAAATCCGGTTTCATTTCGCCTGCTACAAGGCCAAACAGGCGGATTGGGTCCGGGCAAAAATCGCCGAAAATCGAAATTGGGCGAACCTTCCTATTGAAATTCATTCGGGAAAAACTCCAGAGGTTATCGAGGCTTCGCAGTTTTTGATTGCCGTATCCGGGTCCGTAAGCCTGGAGTTTTTGTGGCGAACCAAACCTTGTGTAACAGTCTATCAAACAACCTGGTTTAACATGCAATTGGTCAAATTGATGAAAAAATGCCCTTTTATCAGTTTGATCAACCTCCTTTCGGAGGAAGAAATATTACCCGAATTCATGGATTACAAATGCCAAAGCCAATCTGTGGCAAAGGTTTGTTTGGATTGGCTGGCAGAACCTCAAAAAGTCGACAAATTACGGGAAAAACTGGACCTACTCCGGGCGAAATGGGCGATTCCCGGAGCCTGTGAACGGGCCGCTCACCTTTTGGTTCAAAGGCTCCAAAACCCAGGATTAGCCACCCCCCAACCCAATTGATGGAAACCAAACTACAGGAATTCTTCGCCACCATCCCTGCCAAGGCTTAAAATGTCTGTTTGGGGGTGTGAATATGTTTGTGGACCGGGCCGTAATTTTTGTCAAGGGTGGAGATGGTGGATCGGGTTGCAGCAGCTTCCGCCGTGAAAAATACATACCCATGGGTGGACCCGATGGTGGGGATGGTGGCAAAGGCGGTTCGGTCATCCTCATTGCCATGTCCGATGCCGATAGCCTGGCGGAGGTTGGGAACAAAAAACATTGGCGGGCGGAGTCCGGGGAGAAGGGGGGAGGCTCCAATTGTACCGGCGGAGATGCCAAAGATATCATCATTCATGTACCTCCTGGAACCCTGGTGTACGATCGTGACCGTGGAAACCTATTAAAGGATCTCGTGGCTCCCGGAGAAAAGGTGATCATTGCCAAAGGTGGGAAAGGTGGCCGTGGAAATCGGTCCTTTGCAACCTCCATAAATCGGGCCCCAAGGATTTTTTCTCCCGGAGAAACCGGCGAAGAACGCTGGTTGATGCTTGAACTCAAGGCGATTGCCGATGTGGGATTGGTTGGCTTGCCCAATGCAGGTAAATCCACCCTGTTAAGTCGCTTATCCCGGGCCACTCCTGAAATTGCCAATTACCCATTTACCACAAAACAACCCAATTTGGGAATGGTTTTGATGGGGCAAAACCATGGATTTGTTTTGGCGGACTTGCCAGGTTTGATTGAGGGTGCCAGCGAAGGCCTGGGCCTTGGTCATGAGTTTTTGCGCCATGTGGAAAGGACAAAGGTATTGGTCCACCTGGTTGAGCCTCTGCCCATGGACGAAAGTGATCCTATCGAAAATTACAAAATCGTTCACAAAGAGCTCCTTTTGCATGGTCAGGGAATAGAAAACAAACCGGAGATCATTCTGATTTCAAAGGCGGAAATTCCCGAAAGTGGAAAAATTCGGGATCGCATGGAAAAGGAAACGGGGAAAAAGGTTATGTGCATTTCCTCGGTGACCGGCCAGGGACTGCAAACTTTGGTTAGTCAAGTGGTCGAAACCCTAGGTGTTTTGAAATCCACAGGTGTTGCCTGATTAGTTGCCGAAGGTGATAACCAATCATGGCCCCGGATTACCTTGTGGATGCGGGAAATACTTCTTGCAAGGTTGTGGCGACCCAGGCAGGGGCCCTGGGCACGATTTTGCGGTATGATTCAACCTCCTTTCCAAAAGAACTGACACGGCCTGGCTTATGGGTGGTTTTGGCCGGTTCCAACCTGGAAATCCTGGATCAATGGCAAATCCAAATCAATAATTGCGGGTCAAAAGGGCAGATTCTAACCCGGGATACGGTACCCATTCGAAAAGCCATGGACGACCCTTCCACCGTGGGAGTGGATCGGTTGCTTGCTTGCTTGGGTGCACAATCCCTTCATGGAAAAGGCCCTCACCTGGTGGTGGATTCCGGTACAGCGATCACTGCCAATTTAATTGGGCAGGATGGGCATTTCTGTGGCGGGGCGATTGGTCCAGGCTTTGGATTGATGAACAGGGCTTTGGCCGAGAAAACGAGTGCTCTGTTTGAAGTGGAAATGAACCAATCCATTGCCCAATTCCCGGCATCAACCACCCGGGATGCAATAAGGCTTGGGGTCCACATGGCCGCTATCGGATTTGTCCGCCAGGCTTGGGAATGGGCAAGTGAGAAATATCCCGGCTGCCCTTTGCACCTAACAGGCCGTGATGCGCCATTATTGCATCCCAACTTTCCAAGGGCCATGCTCAATGAGCAACTCCTTTTTCATGGGATGCTTGCTACGATTCATTTGCCCAAAATTACACCATGAGTGCTCAAAAGAAAACACCATGGGCCCGGTGGCTAACAGGAAAAGGACCCGGGGCACTTTCTATCGTACAACTCGGGGGACCCAAGGTTTGGGATGCCATTCGTCGGGAGTTTCAATCCTCGAAACAATCCCTTTTGCCAACCATTCCCAATTCCGGATCCGCTTGGCTTGGGAGTTTTCCGGAAGAAAAACATTGCGGAGATCAGGTCCTTTTGGTTTGGCGAGGGGATGCAAAGGAAGGCTTTGCAGAAATCCAGTCCCATCATGGCTTGTTGGCGGATCAGGCGTTGGCAAAAAAACTTGCTAGCATGGGTTTCGAGGTTTCCAAACCAATTGAGGTCCAGGATACTCAGCATTTTGCCGATTCGAAAGCCCCTTTTGAGCGGGAAAAACTCAAGGCTCTCGCTTTGTGTCCCAATCAGATCTGGCTGAGCCGAATCCTGACTTGGGCCGACAGGGATTGGCCCCGGGCAATTGAAAAAATCCGCCTTTTATTAAATTGCGGAAAATGGACCGAAGTGCGGGAGTTGGTCCAATCCGCCCTCGTTCTGGAACCTTGGTCCACCCGACTCGTAAAGCCTTTCGAGGTGCTCCTGGCCGGGCCCCCGAATGCTGGCAAAAGCAGCTTGCTGAATCGGCTGGTGGGGTATGAACGGGCCATAGTTTCCCCAATTCCGGGTACGACAAGGGATTTGGTTTCCGGACAAATTGCCTTAAAGGGTTGGTTAGTGAATCTCACCGATTCCGCGGGATTGAGAGAAACGGATCATCCGATTGAATCCCAGGGGATCGAGCTTGTCAAGGGCCAAATGGTGCGTTCGGATGTTTTGATTTGGGTTACCGATGCTCATTCTGGCCACACCTCCTTGACCGAAAAGGGATTTGGAAGGGTATTCGACCATAAAATGGAAATTGCCAACAAAGTGGATTTGGTTGAACCCTTTGAAAAAATAGGGACCAGTTTCCTTGCCATCAGTGCCAAAACGGGTCAAGGAATGGAGAACCTCTTGCAAGCCTTGAGTGCCAAGCTTGGACTTCCTGATTTTCCAGCCTGGTTGCCGATTCCCTTTACGAATTCTTTATCGGGTTGCCTCCAAGCCCTTTTGGATCTAATTCAAAAAGAAAAGGCACCCGAGGCTCTCGAGTATCTTTGCCAACTTGGTGTTCCCCAACCGTTCAAGGATTTCAAATGAAGCTTGCCAAAATTATTTCCATGTCAGGTCAAACGCATTTGGTTGGGGATTCCGGATTTGGGTGGGTGGACCTTGGTGGCTTGCAACAGCAACCGAATTTGCTTTCCGATATCCTTCATAGCCCCGATCCAATAGGGCGGACCCAGGCGATTTTGGAAGGTAAATCCTTGTACGATCCGGGATTGATCCAAGGGTTTTTAGCTCCATTAGACCATCAGGAAGTCTGGGCCGCTGGGGTAACTTATTTGAGATCGAGCCAAGCCCGCCAAGCGGAATCCGAAGGGGCGGCCCGTTTTTATGATTTGGTTTATAAGGCCCAACGACCTGAACTGTTTTTTAAGGCAACCCCTCGGAGGGTTACTCCAGCAGGAGGCCTGGTCCGGTTTCGGGGTGACAGCAAATGGAGTGTTCCAGAACCAGAACTTACCCTTGTGATTTCACCCCAAATGAAAATTGTTGGTGCCACTATTGGAAACGATATGTCCGCAAGAGACATTGAAGGGGAAAACCCACTCTACCTTCCCCAAGCCAAGGTTTATAAGGGATCGTGTTCCATTGGTCCCAGTATCCTTTTGGCCAAAAATCCGGAAGAATTAACCAACCTCGACATACATTTGGAGATTTTGCGAAATGGTTCCAAGGCCTTTGAGGCAACCACCTCAACTTCCAAACTAGCCCGTAAACTGGTCGATTTGGTGGATTGGCTTGGTAAGGAAAATGAGTTTCCGGAAGGGGTCTACCTGATGACCGGAACAGGCATTGTTCCCCCGGATGCGTTCACCCTTGCCTCAGGAGACCGGGTAAAAATCACAATTCAAGGGATTGGCATATTGGAAAATGCGGTGGAATAACCGACTTCTTTGGGAGAATTTTCAAGTGAAATATATTTACTTCACCAAGACGCTCCGGGAACTGGATCAAACCCAACTGGTCGATTTTACCACCCGAAACAAGCTCGATGGTTTGGACTTGGCGGTTAGGCCAGGTTACCCTATTGATCCCGAAAATGCCCTAAATGAATTGCCCAACTTTGCCAAACGCATGGCGGATGCAGGAAAAGGGATTGGGTTGATCAGTGCTCCCACGGACCTTAATCGAGCCAACGATCCCAAGGCTATTGCCATTTGTGAAGCAGCGGGAAAAGCAGGGGTGCCTTTTGTAAAGATGGGATATTTTCCATTTCAGGTTGATTTTCACAAGGAAATGAAACGGGCAAAAGAAACCCTAATTTCATTCGCCAATCTGGCCCAAAAAAATCACATTCGCATACTTTACCATACCCATTCCGGAAGCAATTTGGGGTGCAACGGGGTTGGCCTTTCATGGCTTTTGGAAGGGATCGATCCGCACTTCATTGGGGTGCTTCTGGATCCAGGCCACTTGTCTCTTTGCGGGGGACCCTTTCCCATGGAGTATGATGCCATCAAAACCAAAGTCGCCCTGTTGGCACTGAAGGACATGTTGCCCACAAAGCAACCTGGAAAGGTTGGCCAATCGGTCAAGGTGGTTCCGGCTGGATTGGGTATTGTGGACTGGAATAGCGTGGGTGGTGCCCTCCGCAAGGGCCAATATGCCGGAATGGCCTCGATCCACGGGGAATATGAGGCCAAAGATCTGGAGGAGCGCGAACGGTTATTGGCCCAGGAATTGGATTTTTTCCGGGCAAAATTGCCATAAAAACCCTTTTTGAAGAGTTTCCAATTTTCATGTCAGGAGTAGGTCATGTCCTTTCCGGATCGGCGACTTTTTTCAACCTCTGCGGCTTCGGCTTTTATGGCAACCACGGCCCAATCCGCCTCGCGCATTTTGGGGGCCAATGAAAAAATTCGAATTGGTTTTATAGGCATGGGAAACCGTGGGGATCAAAACCTCGACGCATTTTTGCCCCATAAAGATGTCGATTTTGTGGCTCTTTGCGACTTGTGGAATCCCTATTTGGTTTTTGCCAAATCGAAATTGGCCAAAAACAATCGCCTCCTGGAAGGGGTCCTCGAAACGGATCATTATCAAAAAGTCTTGAATGCAAAAAATGTGGATGCGGTTGTCGTTTCCACTCCGGACCATTGGCATGCCTTGCAGACCATTGAGGGTTGTGTTGCGGGAAAAGATGTCTATTGCGAAAAACCCCTGAGTCTTTGCATTGCCGAGGGGAGGGCCATGGTTAATGCCGCAAGGAAAAACCAAAGAATTGTTCAAGTGGGCCTACAAAGACGATCTTCAGAATTTATGAAAGAAGCTTGCCAAAGGGTTCGGGATGGTGAAATCGGCAAGATTACGGTGGCAAGGGCTTTTCACATTCAAAACGAGATGCCCCTGGGTATTGGCAATCCTCCCAACAGCCCGCCTCCGGATGGCCTGGATTGGGATAAGTGGCTAGGGCCGGCCCCAATGGTTTCGCACAACATAAACCGCACTTTTTATCGTTTCCGATGGTTTTTTGATCAAAGTGGTGGCCAATTAACCAATCAGGGAGTTCATTACCTGAACATTATCCATTGGGCCCTGGGGCAGAACGAACCTTTGGCGGTTACTGCCCTTGGGGGGAAGTATGCCGTGGAGGATAATCGGGAAATTCCGGACACCATGGAGGTCTGTTGGACCTACCCGGGCGGAACGCTGGTGACCTTTTCCCAATTCAATGCAAGTTCCTTTCCAGCCGGCCGAAATGGAGCTGAAATCGAACTGCGTGGAACCAAGGGTGCTTGTTTCCTCTCCAGTTCCGGTTATGAGATTGTGCCGGATCCAATGCCTTTTGGAGAATTTCCTGTGGCCAATCCCCTAAAACGGGATGCCGGAAGGGATTGGCGAGCAAGGAAATCCACCCCCGTCAAGCCATTTACCGGCAAGGGCAGGGCGGATACCACCGATCATTCACGAAATTTTCTCGATTGCATCCGGTCCAGGAAATTGCCCAATGCGGATGTGGAAATGGGCCATCGGGATACCTCTGCGGCCATATTGGGAAACATCGCCTTCCGGTCCCAAAAATTGCTTCATTGGAATGGGAAAACCGAAACCATAACGAATGAACCAACCCTCAATAAATGGCTCAAGTATGAATACCGGGCCCCGCTCAAATTCCCGGAATAACCGGTTGATCGCTTCTTACTCAAAAAAACCTTTTCGTTTTTTTCCTCCAAATCAACTTCCCAAATATCCATGCTTTTTTGCTTTTTTCACCCAAATCCAGCCCTTTGCATTTCAAGGTAATATCCACTTTTTTTTGTCAAAGAAGCTTGCCTCCACTTTTCATTCTGATTAGCTTAACCCAAGTTACGCAGTTGGGACCATGAAAACCGTGTTTTTCCCGGAAAAAAGTTAAATCAGGCTGCAAAAGTCGGGACTACAAATCCTCTTTACAGGTTCTGTTTCAAGGCGTTTGATCCTGATTGGCGAAAGACTGAGGAATGGGATAGCTCGGGCTTTCAGCCCTATGTGAATTTGGGAATGGGTACCTGGGGCGTTGCCCCAGGCTGGTATGGCAC
>SYLG01000137.1 GCA_005808665.1 Planctomycetia bacterium
GTTCCGGACCGCCATAACTGCACGAACACGCACATCAGGTGTAGAATATCCACAACCATCCATGCCCCTTTACCTCCTGCCAAACTTGCAGCTGTCGTCAGCTGCTTATTGTAGCAGAACCTTTGCGGTAGGCCATAGCAACGGGGACAACCGAAGCTGTCCCCGTTGGCATGGTAAGTGCAACCAGTTAAATTGGTTTATTCCTCGATTTCTTCCACAAACGGAACCATCCGGGATACTTTCCGGGTAATGGTTACGGGTTCCAGTTCACAGGTCCTTACCGGTACCTGGCGGATTTGTTCTTCCCGTTCCAAACGGCAAACGGTATAGGGAATATGGGTTACCTTTTCCTCAGGCACCATTTTGCAGGTACGAACCTTGTAGGTTTCAGAGCAGTTTTCAGCCACCATCTTGCAGGTGGTGTAAGGAACATGACTAATTTGGACCTCTGAAACCATGACGCATTTTCGACGGGTTACCATTTGACATTTTTGTTCCCTAACCATTTTGCATACAGTGTAGGGGATTTGGCGCACATGGTTTTCTTCCACCCAATGGCACCGTTGTTGGTTAACCATGTGGCATTTCTCTTCACGAACCATCCGGCAAACCTGGCGGCAAACCCGTTGGCATTGTTTCTCGCATACCATGTGGCAGCGATATTGGGTGACATGGCGAACATGGTTTTCCCGAACCATGCGACAAACCGTGTAAGGGACCTGGCGTACCTGGACCTCAGGCACGATGGTGCAACATTTTTGCGACACATGGCAAAGGCGTTGTTCCGAAACCATACGACAAACGGTATAGGGAACCCGGTGGCAAATGGTTTCCGGAACCATTTTGCATACCTGATAATTCACTACCCGGCATTCCTCCCTGGGGACCATGTGGCAGGATTCGATTTCCCGAACCTCTTCGCAAGGTTCCCAGATTTTCCGGCAAACGGTCCGTGAGGGAAGCTGAATCGGGCAGTAGGAAACGGTTCCGGGAACATAGACACAACGGCAGGTACAAGGATCAAATACCATTTGGCCTGGGGAACACGCCTTTTGCAGGATGACCTGTCCGGGAATGCATTCCACTTCCTCCCGCCACCTCCCCGAAACTACCCGGATGGGCTTACGGACGATGACCTTTTCATAGTTACATGTTCGAATCATGGCTTGGCGTTGTTCATAAACAGGCTTGCACCTGACCTCCTGAACATCCCGGTAGCGTTGTTCATAGACCGGCTTGCAAACGGTGTAGGTAACCGGGACTTGTCGCTCGGAAATCACCTGTCGGTTAACCACATGGCGCTGTTCCATAACCTTTTGTTCATAAATAGGTCGGCAGGTGGTGTGGGAAACCGGAACGGTGTAAGCCTGCCAAACCGGTTTTTGTACCGTGTGAACACGGTCCTCATATACATTTTCGTAAACCGGGCGACATGAAACGGTTCGCACCGGAATCTGGACGGTGGAATAAACGGGCTTTCGTACCTTGTAAAATTCCTGCCGAACATGTTGTTCATAGATGGGCCGACAGGTTACATAGTTGACGGGAACAATTTCTTCCTGCCAAACCGGTTTGCAAACGGTACGCCTTACCTCCTGGATTTTTTGTTCATAAGTCGGCTTAAGCACTGTAAAGTGGCGAATCTCGTCCCGCTCTTCAATGACAGGTTTGCAAACAATGGAGCGGACTTCGCGAATCCTGAGTTCGGTGACAGGTTTGCACACGGTAACGGTTTCTTCGCAAAGGACGGTTCGATATACCGGCTTGAAACAGGTTTCTTCGATTTCCTCTGAAACCAATTTGTGGCAAACCCTATGCTTTATTTCCGGAAGGCAACATTGTTGTTTTGTCACACAAGCCCTTGGGAAACGAAAGGCTCCCAATTGTCCGGCCTGGATCCCTGGAGCCATTCCAACCCCAAGGGCCAGTAATAGCACAGTCATTCGAATGCATTGGTTCATGTGTTTGACCTCCCCAAGGTTCCTTTTTTCCCGAACCCTTGCAGTCCATTTCCAACCTTGGAAAAAATCCTGCTCCTTTGGTCTAATCCGGGATCGAAACCCCTAAAGGCCCTTCCAGTTTGGCCGAAAACCAAAAAACATACAAACAAAACTTGAATCAAACCGGATTTACCTCAAGTACCCTGCCGAATCAGTCGATGCAATCGATACGACCCGTTCTGGAAACTGGGTTTCCGGTACCAGGGAAAGAAGCTTGGAGCAATCCGCAGGGCAAACCGGAGCCATGTAACGGCCAGGTAACGGAGCCAGGTATTGGACAACAGGGGGACTTGGAATATGGACCGAATGCTGTTGGTAATGGAGGGTCCCGGACTGGGGGGAAGGCTTGAAATTGCATTTCCCGGAAAAATCCTGGGTCGGGCTGATTTTTTGGGTGACTTAAACCGGGAGGTCAGTCGCAAGCACGCCAAAATTTACTTCAAAGACGGCCACTGGCGGATTTGTGATCTGGGAAGTACCAACGGAATTACCATCAACGATTACCGGGTATCGGATTGCATTCTGGGATTGGGTGATCGGCTTGGGATTGGTGCCGTGGAATGCCATATTGTTGAAAATGGCGATTACGGGGCTGTAACGGCCAGGGCCAGGGAATTGATCGGGACCCTGTTTAACCCGGAACAAAGGGAGAAACCTCAACCCTTACCCCTTAGGGTGGCCGCCTAGCTAAGTTGGCACCCTCGGCTAGGATGAATCCCATACTGGGTGGCAAACCTAAGGGGCGTGGCCGTGGAACTGGAAAAGGAAGAATACATTGAGCAGGCCTATTTTTTCCGCATGCTTTGCGAACGGATCGGTCAAGGGCTTTCCACCCAGGAAATCCTTGAGGTGCTTGATCAGGAAATCCTTTCCACCACAAAATTGCCTTTGGCCATAGGGTTTCTTCGGGCGGAATTAAAGCACACCGGCCAATTGTCGAAGGGATTTGAGCGGCTAAGCCACTATTTTACTCCGTTTCAAACCCTTTTGATCAAAAGTGCGGAAAACGAGAAAATGAAATTCTCGGTGGAATGTGCTTTGGGATGTCTGGAAAATGAGGCCATTTACCGATCAAAACAACCCACCCAGGGCGGCCTGTTTCTCTATCAGTTTGAGGTGTTAGCCAGAAATCATCTTGGCTACGATGAAGGCCTTATTGCCATGTCGCGAGACCCTTTTTACCCCCCCGAATGGCAATCGTTTATTGCCCAGGCTAGGCACCAATTAGGCGTGATAGATTTTGCGGACCTCGTCTACCTTAGGTCGATATGGTACATTCTCGATCAAAGGCGCAATTACCCCGGTTATGAGCCCCCGATTGAACCATTATTTGGCGAAAAAGAAGGGAAAATCGCAGGAGCAAACCGGAATCGTGACCCTCTTTTCCTTTTTGGGGCCATGCAGCGACAATTGGGATATCCGGCCTTACCTAGAAAATCCCAAAAGAAATCCGAACAGGCCGTTCTCCTTGGGCTTCAAAATAAAATTCGCGATTTGGAAGGGAGGATTCGGCTTTTGGAACAGGAAACCAAGGGGCAAGTGGACTTGGACCTGTTTGCCAAACCGGAAATGCTTCAAGGTGATTTCACGGACGATTAGTTGTATAGGTTTGACTGGCTCAAGTTAGGCCGAAGGCTTCGCCCGAAAGGCTTGAAGGATGTCATTCAGGTCATCGGTGATGAGGACATCATCATCCAAAAAGTCCTGTAACCAGGCATAATTACGCCTTGAGGCCAAGGCAACCAAAGGTAAAAGGTCACCAAGGGTTACCCGATGAATCGGTTCAGGAGAAGGCGAATCCAAATCTTCGTTGGTTGCTACAAACAAACGCAAATGGCGTGACATGAATGTTTTCCTTGTCGTCCTATCCGCCGGCTATTGAACGCCCGGAACTTCCCCTTAAGCCTTATCGGTTTTTTGCAGGGGTAAAATGAAGGCAAAACGGATTGCCCCTTGGAAATCCTCAAGGCGTTTTCCTATACATTGGGCAATATCCAAAAAGAAAGAGAAGTCATGGCGGACCAAATCAAAGTGGCAATTCTGGGAAGCGGGGGGTGGGGTACAGCCGCTGCCCTTCTTTGGGCTAAAAATCCTGATCATCGTACCAGCCTTTGGATTCCCCGCCAACCCGCTTTCCAGGCTTTGTTTGCTACCAGGGAAAATCATAAATACCTTGCCGGGGTCGCCATCCCTGAAAACATTGCCCTTGAACATGAAAACCTGACCTGCCTCAAAGAGGCCCATTGGTGGGTGATTGCCATCCCGGCCACTTTCCTTGGTGCCACCCTTTCCGGACTGAGGCAAAAGGGAATTCCGTCCCCCCCAAAGCTCCTTAGCCTTGTAAAAGGCATGGATCCGGTGACCGGGGAAAGACCAAGTACCCTTTTGGCTCGTTGGTCGGGTCACGATAGGATCGTGGTGTTAAGTGGGCCAAGCCATGCCGAGGAGGTTTCCCGTGGCCAACCTGCTTCGCTGGTGGCGGCTTCAAGGCATCCCGATTTGGCCAAAGAAATTCAAACCGAAATGGGAAACCCCCGGTTTCGGATTTATACCTCAATGGACGAAATTGGTGTGGAGTGGGCGGGAGTCCATAAAAATGTGATCGGAATTGCAGCGGGGATTTGTGCAGGGCTAGGTTTGGGGGACAATGCTGTTTCAGCCCTATTGACCCGGGGGTTGGCAGAAATGGCCAGGTGGGGGGTATCCCAAGGAGGACAGCCGGAAACATTTATGGGCCTGGCTGGTATGGGAGACCTTATTACTACCTGCTTTAGCCCCCATGGGCGTAACCGGAAAGTAGGGCAAAGACTGGCCGCTGGGGCCTCTTTGGAACAAATCCAGGGTGAAATGGAAAAAGTAGCCGAAGGGGTCAACTCGGCCCGCATCCTTCATCAAATGGCCATCCAAACAGGCATTTCACTTCCCATTACCGAAGCCGTTTATCGCATTTTATTCGAAAGAGTGTCCCCCCATATTGCGGTTGACCAACTCCTTCAGCGCAATCCGCGACCGGAAACAGATTTTGCCATTAACAAGGAAAAGGTATGAAAGAAAAGGCATTCAAGGAATGGGCGTCCGTTTGTGAGCACCTTATGAGAGGGAGGGTTGCTGGACTTTTCCGCAAGGGTGGATTGGCCGATGACCCAGGCACATTGACCGGTCCACTTGGCGAATTTTGGCTACATCCTACCGCATTTCACGAACAAAGAAGCCCTTTGAGGCAAGGCTGGGAGGTCGATTCTTCCACCATCGGTTGGAATCAAAACCTATCGCCCGGGACAATCCCTTTCCCTGCCTGGTGCCTAACCACAGGCTGCTACCATATAAAGGATTTGGCTACCGCTTTGATCCTTGCCCAAAATTCGCCTTGGACGGACCAGGTTATAGAAACCCGGTTCCGATACCGGGCCCCTGGGATCTATTTTCACACCCTGCGGGTTTACCTGCCAAATCCTGTGCCCATGGCAGGGGAGGATCCTGGTTGGCAAGGATGCAAAAGTTTTCATGATGTGCATCTTTCCAAGGCGGATTTCAACCTGACGCCGGTTTTGACGAAGGACGAGTATCAACGGGAAATCCTGCGCATTGAGGGGATACTGAATCCCGTGGCGTTTGCCTAATGGTTAGCGTTTTGTTAACTTTGGCTCTTGTGATGGTGGACCAGGCCGGCCCAAGCAAACAACGCATTCAAGCCGAATTGGACCGAAAAGCTTCCTACTGGAAAATTCCAGGTGCGGGCCTGGTTCTCGTTGGGACGGAAGCTGCCGATGGAGTGTATGTCGTAGGTAAACGAACCATGAAGGGCCCCGACCTCATTGACGGGAACACGATTTTCCCCACAGCGTCTTTAACAAAAGCGTTTACAGCCACCATGGTAGCCTGTCTGGCTCAAAAAGGGGTTTTAGATTTTGGAGACCCTGTTGTCAAATGGCTGGAGTGGTACCAGCCCAAGGATACCCGTTATAACGATCCCATTTGTCTGAAACATTTGATGAATCACTCCAGTGGATATCCCGCCCATGATCTCCTTTTTTATCGTTCCCCGGATACACTCGAACAAGTGGTCCGGAAATTAATGAAATTGCCCCGGTTTGCTCCTCCTGGAATGACCTATGAATACCAGGTAACCCAGTATTATGCTTTGGCCTTGGCCGTTCAGGAAGCCTCTGGCCTCCCATGGCAGGAATCCATGCAAAAGGAACTGTTTGACCCTTTAAAAATCAAGGGGGCAGCATGGTCAAAAACCGATGCCTATAAAACCGCCAATCGGGCTCATCCCCATCGCCTTGGACCGGATGGGGATTGCGATCCCTGGGCCGAAGCCTGGTGCGATCCCAAGGATAATCCATCGGGCGGATTATGGTTGCCTCTGGGCCAATTGATGCCGTGGTTAAGGCTTCATGCAGGGATTGAACAATCGGGGATAGAATTAGGGGGAATAAAAGAGCTGTCAAAAGCGGCCAAAGTAACCCACCAACCTCGAATTCGCCAAGGGATGGTAAATGAGGAACCTGCCTTTCGGCCCGAAGTGAACAATCTCGGTTATGGGTTTGGTTGGGTGACGCTGACCTATCGAGGTGAAAGAGTGATAGCGCATGGTGGGGTGATGGATGGTTTTCGGGCATTTATCATGATCTTTCCTGAAAGGAAACAGGCCCTTGCCGTTTTTGCCAATTTGGACAGGACTCCTTTCAATCATGATGTTGCCTATACCGTGGCAGATCTTTTGCTTGGCCAATCCCCAGTCGATTGGACAAAGCGCCTAAAGGAAAAGGATCGAGCCGCAAAACAAACCCAATCGGATCGGTTAATGGACTGGGCAGAAAAGTCAACCGTTTGGAAGGGTATTCCCATGGCCAAAGGCATGACGGGTTCGTTTACAAACCCTTCTTATGGAACTATCGAAGTTAGGGAAACAGGAAATGGTTTAAGGGTGGTTGTCTTGGGGCAAGATATTCCTCTTCAGCGGATAGGTAAAGAATCATTTGCGGTGAAAAACCACCAACTGGCGGATCCGGAAGTCATTTACCTGCCTGGGAATCGGGGAGGAACCTGGCGATTTGGAGGGAGACTGACGGCCGATTTTGTCAAATGACCTCTTTCTTTCCGGTTATCAGATTTATGCGGCACGCCCAAGGAGGCTTTCGGTGGATTGATCCGGTTCCTTTACGGTAAAAGTTTCCTTCCGGGAAAACAGGCGAAAGAGGGCTGGCAGCAACAGCAATGCACAAAAACTGCAGGCAACCACTCCCAAGGTCAAAAGCATTCCCAAGCTGGCAAGGCCTTGATGGGATGAGGTGACAAGGCACCCGAATCCAATGGCAGTGGTAGCAGAAGCAATGGAAATCCCTCGAAACACCGCAGGATCAAGCCGATATTCTCCCACTTGGCCTTTGTAATCGTGGACCAAATGAAGCCCGTTGTCGATCCCGATCCCTACCAAAAGCGGTAAACCAATCATATTGGCTGGATTCAAAGAGATTCCAAGCCAGCTCATGAAACCAAGCGCAAGAAAGATTCCCATGATAAGCGGAATCAAGGACAATAACACCAACCAGATAGACCTTAGTTCCAGAAAAATGACGACCATGATAGCCAAAAAAGCATAACAGGCGGCTTGGACAAAACTGGATTTCATCTGCTCCAGCCCCAATCGGGTGGTGAACGGTTTCCCGGTTGCGGTGGGTGCAACCCTTGAAACGGCATTGGTAAATTGCTTGATGCCTTCATAATCAAATGTATCCATCGCCGGAAACACCCGGAGAAAATAGTGACCATTCGCTTGAAAGCGTTCCATCAAATTTGCCGGGAGGTCACCAGGAACCAAGGGCGATGTGTTGGTGCAATCTTTTAAAACGTGAAGTTGGGCAATCAGATCTTCCACGATCCGGGTGTTCAATTCGGCAAGTCGCTTGTTCAGGTTGGGACTTTTTTCTTTCAAGGCAACTTCCATCCTGTCAAGTCCTGCCGCCACCTGAGCCGAGGCCGGGATATCTCTTTTTCCAGCTTCTTCGGAATCCAGCCATTGCCTGAATTGTCGGACCTCCCCAAGTAACCCTTCAGGAGAAATTGCCGCAAGGGGCAACGGCTTGTTTCGTGGAGGTAACCTCCCCAGGGCAGTTTGGAGTCTTTGAATAATCAATAGCCGTTCGGTGGATTCTTCCGGCCCCATGGAGGCCGTTTCCGCTACTGAGGCAACCTCGGGCAAAACCTTGAGTTTCTCGGCCAGGCTCATCGCCATTGCAGCATCTTTGGCAACTATCACGGCATGCCAACTGGCTTGGGGGCAGTTTTCCAATAGCCGTTTTTGCCAATATACCGAAGGGAGATTCTGGTTTTGAAGGTGCAAAAGGTTGCTGTCATAACGGAGTTGGAATAGCAACGGGATCATGGCAACCAATAGGGCGCCTGCCGGAATGAGCCATTTTGCACTTAGGATAGGTACGCCAATTTCAGGTCGGTTGACTGCCAATGGGATCGTATAGCGATTTGATTCGCTTGATTTGGGGATTGGAGCCAATGCAAAAAAGGTCGAGGAAAGAGCGGGAAGGAGCGTCAAACTGGTCAGTCCACAAAGTAAAGTTCCCATCCCTGCAATGAATCCCAACTCTGCAACCGCCTGAAAGTCGGCAAAGGTCGTGGCTCCAAAGGCGATGGCCATCGTGATTGCCGCAAAGGCAATGGACAATCCCGTCGATCCGGCTGTCCGACGAAGAGCGAGGTCAGGGTCGCCAGATTTTTGGTATTCCTGGTCATAGCGACTGATCCAAAGGATTCCATAATCGCCCACTCCTATCAGCATGAGTGCAAATGTTGCCGATAACAAATTGAGATGTCCAATGATCAGGGTGGTCAATCCAAGGGCTAAAACCGTTCCTGTAATCAGGGGGATAATGGTCAAAAGGGGAACCCGAAGGCCACGGAATACCACTATGTACAAAATGAAAACCGCCGCAAGGGCCATCCAGGAGGCTCGGGTTGTATCGTTTTGGGAAGCCTCCATCTCGGCACATTCAAGGGCCGGTAACCCGGTTAACCCAAGCGAAAGCGCAGGAAATTCATGACGGATTTGATCCACCAAATGTTTCGCATCCTGGACTGCCGGATAGTAAGGTGTCATCAGGTGCAGGGGATCCGGTTTGGGGCGGACGGTTAAAAAACCAAGCGATTTTTCCTTGTTGAAAAAATAGGTTGGTTGATCCAGCGAAATTTGCCCATCGATCCCTTCAGGCCGCAAACTTCTCCATGGAGAAACATAGGCACTGGGTGAAACCAGGGTGGTTGCCCCGGTGTCAAGAATGTTGGCAAATCCTTCCAGAAACTGCCGGTCGCCAGCCGTTACCTTGGTGCCAAGGGCTATCCTCCGCATTCGTGTTTTGGCCTCAAGGGCAAGACTTTGCAGGGTGAACAGGTTCCACCCAAAGGGAAGGTCAAAAAGCGGTCGCATTTCCAACAGGGCCTGTTCAATGCTTTTCAACTTCTCAGCCGGTAATAGTTGCAAGGATTTGGAACGGAAAGAAGCCGGGTTAACCCTGTCGAGAATGCGATCAAAACTTGCCGGGCGTGCGCGAAATTCTTGTGCCAACCGATCGATGGCCTTTGTGATTTGTTCAGGGGTTCCGCCCTCTACAACAGCCACCAAATCATCATCCGCCCCATTTAGTGCCAGATAGCTTTTCCAGGCAACCTGAACCGGGTGGTTTTCATGAATCATATCATCGCGATGAACCCGAAAACCAAGGTATTGGGTGGTTAAAAATAGGGCACCAACGACAAGCGCCAAATAGATTCCCATAACAAAATAGGGAATTCTGGAACAAAAGGAGGCAAGTCCTACCAGGACTCTGCCAAATAGAGGGGTAGCGGCATCCATGCCGGAGTGTCTCCAGGGAGGTCAATCAGCCTGCAAGGATAACATGGTTCCTTTGGCCGGGGCAATGGCATACCCGGGATTCCACTTCCGCTTTTCAGGGAACCTTGGTTGCTTGCCAAGAGGATTTAGGCTGTTGCGATACCCTTACGCCAATTACCGTTCCACCACAGCATGAGAGTGAACCCTGCTCTGATAGGGTGCCAGAGCCAAGGATACCTCGTTGGCGATAAAATCATCCACCTGATCCGAAGCACGACCGGCGAGGTAACTCCCGGATTCGATAGCGGCAAAGCAAACCCCCTCAAATGCTTTTTCCTTTTCCAGCCTTTGCAACAAATCATTTTTGCTTGCACCCAATTTCAGATCAGCCGTCACTGCATGGCTATGCACACGAATGATTTCATGGAGTTCCTGCCTGTCCCCCCCTTGGGCCACCGCCGCCATCAACAGGTTTTCGGTCAACATATAGGGCATGATTTTTTTGACTTCCCGGTCGATTACCTCCGGGTTGGGCTTCATCCCTTTGGCAATGTTCAACGCCAATTTCAGAATGGAATCCACAGTAAGAAACGCCTGTGGGATGCTTAACCGTCGATTGACACTATCGTCAAGGGTCCGTTCCAGCCATTGAACCGCCGCGGTTTGTGCTGCATTTCCCGACAGATTCATTCCATAACGGGCCAAACCACACATGCGCTCCGACCGCATCGGGTTTCGCTTGTAGGGCATGGCCGAGGAGCCAACCTGACTCTCCTCAAATGGTTCGTCCAACTCCTGACGATGGCTCAAAAGTCTAAGGTCCGAACCAAACCGGTGGGCGGATTGACAAATGCCTGAAAGGGCATCGAGAATCATGGAATCCATTTTTCGCGGGTAGGTTTGTCCTGTAACCGGCCAAACCAAATCGAATCCCATTTTTTGGGAGAGCAACTTGTCCAGGGCGAGTACTTTCTCCTGGTTGCCTTGAAATAGGGCCATAAACGAGGCTTGGGTTCCTGTGGTGCCCTTGATTCCACGGAACCGCAAAGTCTTCAGTCGCTGTTCTATTTCACCCAAATCCATCAGGAAATCCTGGGCCCAAAGTGTTGCCCGTTTCCCCATGGTGGTGAGCTGGGCAGGTTGAAAGTGGGTAAATCCAAGGCAGGTCAGGTTTTTGTGCTGGGAAGCAAAGCCCGATAAGGCATTCAAGACCGAAGCAACCTTGATTGCTACTAGCAATAACCCTTCACGCATGAGGATGATTTCGGCGTTGTCAGTAACCGTGCAGCTTGTGGCCCCTAAATGGATGATGTCCCTGGCGGAGGGAACCGCATCTCCAAAAGCGTGAATGTGGGCCATTACATCGTGGCGAAATTTGCGCTCGTAATTCTCTGCCAAGGCAAAGTCGATGTCATCCACCTTGGCTTTCATGGCAAAGATCTGTTCTGGCAAAATCCTTGGCCCCGACTCACCAACAAGTCCCAACTCCATTTGGGCTTCGGCCAAGGCAACCCAAATGCGTCGCCAAATGCCGACACGCTTTTGTGGGCTCCACAATTGGGCCATTTCCGGGCTGGCGTATCGGCCGCTTAGCGGGTCTTCATACAACTTGAAGGATTCCATCTTATTTTTTTCCAATAAAGGTCAAAGGACCCTTAATCCCGGAATTGTTGCCACCAAGCAAATCTTCCGCAGCCATGGTATTCCTGAACGGGTTTTTGAGCTTGTAGGGCTCATATTTGACCAACACTACTTTTTCCATGGGTTAGAATGTCCCAAGGATGGTCCTTTTCCGCTTGACAGGGAGGTGCTTCGTGAGGAATCGTCTATTGAATTTGGCATTGGTGGTGGCGACCATTTCCGTAATCGCAGGCCAAGTTTCCGCACAAGGCCCTTCTATAGGCGGTGGACCAAATCCCAGTCTGCCTAGAATGTTTTATTACCCCTATACCTACTTTCCCCACAACTACTGGCCGGTTTATGGTCCCAAATGGCCGGAGCAACCCGGCCAGCCCTACATGAGGCCCCCCGCCTACATGGCAAGGCCCCCCTACCATGCGGAAAATTGGCGTTTTGAGGAACGCCAGCCCCAAAGGCATTATAGCGGTTTTCATTTTTGGCTGGATCAATTCTAATTGCCCTGTCTACCCGGTTGTCTAGATTTACCCTAATTCCTCCAACCAGGAATTGGGGTTTTTTCGTAGAAAGGAGGCCGTTTCATGACAAAAGATCCCATTCAGGCAGCCAAAGAATTGCGACTTACCACGGGCAAGGTTATTGCCAATCTGGAAAAGGTCATTCTTGGCAAACGAAATCAGATAAACCTTGTCCTTGCTGCCTATCTCGCCGAGGGACATGTTCTCCTTGAAGATGTTCCCGGGGTTGCCAAAACCATGTTGGCTCGGGCCCTTGCACGAAGCATCAGTGCCAATTTCAAGCGTATTCAATGCACCCCTGACCTCCTCCCAGGCGACATTACCGGTGTCAATATTTTCAACCAAAAAACTTCCGAGTTCGAGTTTCGCCCAGGTCCGATATTCAGCCAAACTTTTCTTGCCGACGAAATCAATCGGGCAACCCCAAGGGCCCAGGCGGCCCTTCTCGAGGCAATGGCGGAACGAAAAGTTACCATGGATGGTCAGACATACAATCTCAAACCCCCCTTTTTGGTGATCGCTACCCAGAATCCGGTCGATCAGGAAGGCACTTTTCCTCTCCCTGAAGCCCAGTTGGATCGTTTCCTCATCAAACTTAGCCTGGGGTACCCTAATCTCGAGGAAGAGATCAAACTTTTGGGCCGTCTCCAAAAAATGCACCCCATCGACGAACTTACCCCCGTTGTTTCCGTTCAGGATTGGGTCGCTTGTCAGGATGCGGTCAAGGAAATCCATGTCGATCCCAAGTTGCGGAAGTACATTGTGGAAATAGTTAATGGCACCCGGGAACACGAGGATGTAGCTCTTGGTGGCAGCCCTCGTGCCTCTTTGGCCTTAATGAAAACCGGGCAAGCCGTTGCGGCTCTCGACGGTCGCCCGTTTGTTACTCCCGATGACATAAAAAAAATGGTGATACCCGTTCTTGGGCACCGTGTGATCCTGAGGCCGGAAAGCCGGATGCGGAAAGTCTCCATTGCCGCTCTTTTAAAGGATGTTGTTTCGGAAGTAAAGGTTCCCATCCTCGAAGAAACCCGTGGAAAAGACCATTTTGCAAATTGAAAGCAATCGGTTGCCAATGGCTTGATTGCCAAGTTTTGGTTGCCTGCTTTTTGGTGGAATACAAAAGGGGGATTCACTTTTGCGATGGTGGCTGACCGCCCTTGTATTATTGGGCCTTGCCCTATTGCTACGGTCTTCCCCGTTGGCCTTGGCAACCTATGTGCTCCTTTTGAGCTTGGGAATCAGTCGATTGATGGCAACCACCTCAACTGGCAGGTTGTCCGGGAAACGAAGCTGGGCAAATCATACATGTGAGATCGGTGAGACGATTGATACAAAGGTTGTCCTTTCCAACCATGGCCCAACCCTTGTCCCTTGGGTCCTGGTTGAAGAGCTTTTTCCGGAAGGATGGTCCAACCCTGCCGGGCCGGCTTTTCGCATCAAGGGCAAAAGGTTGAGGCTTGCCATGATAGGCCCACTTGGGTCCATCAAACTCCAATATTCCATCGAAACCAAACGGAGGGGCTTTTTTCAAATCGGCCCCCTGGTTGTGGAAACGGGTGACCTCTTTGGTTTTTTCCGCAGGTTCCAGGTCGAGGCACCCCCGGGTTTTTTGATCGTTCTACCCAAAGCGATTCCCCTCCTGGGGTTCGATGTCGCTTCAAGGCGGCCTGTTGGGGAAATCAAACTTGCTCACAAATTGTTCGAAGACCCAACCCGGATTCAAGGCGTTCGTGATTATCGGTCGGGGGATCCCTTTGGCCGGATTCATTGGGCAGCCAGTGCTCGCGGGGCCGGGCTTATGACCAAGCTGGTCGAACCTTCTGTTTTGGCTGGAGCAACCATTGTCCTGGAGTTTCATCACGACCGCTTCCCC
The DNA here is from genome assembly GCA_005808665.1 of Planctomycetia bacterium. GTDB lineage: Bacteria > Planctomycetota > Planctomycetia > Gemmatales > Gemmataceae > SYLG01. The sequence continues at coordinate 13,885 of SYLG01000137.1, forward strand.
AAACAATCGGAACCAACCCTAAGTGATTTGGCCGTGACATGCGCGGCGTCCATGGCGCTTGCCGTTTGCCAAATCAGGCAACAGGTAGGTTTCCTGACCAATGCCCTGCATGGGGCCCAGCGGGTCAAACACCTGGGATTCGAACTTGAGGCCAATTCCCTTGGAAGAATTATTCGTGAACAAGGTCAGGGCCCTATCGAAGGGATCGACTTTGTCCGGATACCAACCAGAAAGGGAGACGAACAATTCGAACACATCCGAAACAGCCTTGCCTGTCTGGAATTGACCCATGGAAAATTCCTGGAGGAATTCCTTGCCGAAAATAGCTGGATGGTCCCATCAGACAGCACCCTTACCATCATCACCCCGGTGGTTACCCAGGGATTGGCACAAGTCCTTGGCGATTTTAAAAAACGGGGCAGGGCGGTTTCGGTAATCCTTGTGGTCATGGATGATGCCCAAAGGGAACGATCCATGACCAATCTGGTTGGGGCACGAATCATGGATTTCAAAATCATCTCCAGGGAGGCAGAAATCCCTCAAATGTGTTTGAATGAAGTGGACCGCTCCGCTCCCTATTTCATCAAAGGATGGTAAGGCAATGCCAAAGGGGGATTCCTAATGGCTCGTTATCGGCAGGGACCAATCGACTGGTTCGTCATTGCCTTGTCCCCGGCACTGGTGATCGGCCTTATTACCACATTTCTTTTTTTCGTAACCGGAGTCCTCTTTGGCGAAGACGGCAAAGACACTCCCTGGAATTACTATCTTTTTTGGTACATATTTGGCATGGTGCTAACGGCCAGGATATCCCTTACCCAGGAAATCGCAAACCGGGCCAGCCTATACAGCCTCATTCTTGCAATTGCGGTTTGGTTTTTCCTGTCCGGCCTGGTCCAGGTTCCAGGGCTTATACAGATTGAAACATCGCAGGAAAAAGTGAATCGGTTTGCCGCTATGGTGGTTGCCGGGATCCTGGTCGCTTTGGGCTGGTTTTTGAGTTGGAAAATAACCAAAGATGTAACCGATATCGAGGAAAACACCCGCATCAGGTCGGGTGGGCACATGGATCCCATCGATCAGGGTGGGCCAGCCGAAGCACCCCATGAAAGACATGACGATTCGGCTCAAAAAATGCGCCGTACCAAACGAAAAACCAAAACGGTTTCCCCACCTCCGTTTTTGCACACGGGAGAAACACCTACCAGGGCGCCAGGTAGTACTGTCATCCTGTTTGTTCTTGTATGTCTGCCTCTGTTTGCCTTGGGTCAGGTTCTTTTGCCAGGCGGTGATTCCGGCCGAAGGCTTTATGGGTTATTTTTGGCAGGCTGTTTCTTTGGTTGCGCCCTGGGCCTGTTGATGACTACCCATTTTTTGGCCCTAAGGCTTTATTTGAGTCGCCGGGGCCTAACCATGCCATTGGGAATGGCCCTCACCTGGCTCACCCTGGGGGGGTGTTTCATCGTGGGGGTGGTCATTGCTGCCATGCTTCTTCCCAATTCCGATTCCATGGCCCTTTATCAAAAAGCATTTCCTTCGAGGGATGGTCATCAGGCGGGCACCAAAAACGCCGTGAAACAAGGGGCAGAAGGCAAAGGTGACGAAAAGGTAGCCAACAAGCAGGAAGTGGATCAAAAAGAGGGGAAAAAGGAGGTTGAAGGAAAAAAAGGTGGTGGGAATCAAAAGGGTGATAACCAGGGCGGTGAAAAAAAAGGAAAAGGCAAGGACGACAATAACAAAAATCAGCCAGGTAAAAACGAAAAGGAAAACAATCCCCGAAACAAGGATAAAAACGAGGCCAAAGGCCAGGGGGGTGATAAGGCAAAGGAGGAACCAAAAGGGGACGGAAAAGCCAAAAATCAAAATCCACCCAATGAGGCTTCCCAACCATTCCAATCATTTGGTCCTTGGGCCAAAATTTTGGCTTTGGTTATCGGAATTCCCGTGGCAATCTATTTTATAATTCGCTTTTTCAAGGCCATGGGCCTGCAACAAGGTGGCTGGCTCGATTGGCTCAATGGCCTTTTCGCGTGGTTAAAACCAAAGCCACATCCAAAAGGTAAAAGTGACTCCAGGGAGGGTGGCGATTTGGATTCAGGGAATTGGTCCAATCGTTTTAGTGTTTTGGAAAACCCATTTGAAACAGGAGAGGCGGCCCACATGAAGGACGCCGATCTTGTGGCATTGACCTCCGGGGCGGTGATGGCCTTTGCAGGGGATCAAGGTCGGGCGGCAAAAGAAGGGGAGACTTTTTGTGAAATCGTCAAACGCCTGACAAAAGACCAAGGCCTGGGTCCTGATTTGTTGGATTTGGTGCCTTACCACCAGGCCCAGCAATATTATCACTTGCCGGGGCAAACCGATACTTGCAGGAATACCTGTGCCAAAGTCTGGAAGGCACTAACCAGAAACATTCCCCTAGTTTAATCCAAATGACTTAACCAAAGTTACGGAGTTCGGACCATGAAAACCTGGTTTTTCTCGGGAAAAAGTTAAATAAGCTTTAAAAAGTCGGGACTACAAATCCCCTTTTTGGGTGTCTGGTTCAAGCTTTGGCTTCCTGTTTCCCAATAGCTTTCAAGCGAACAAACCGATGCAGAGGGACAAGGACAATTGCCACCCATATCAAGTATGGCCTACCGCAAAAGTTCTGCTACATTAATCAGCTGACATCAGCTGCAAATGTGGCAGGAGGTAATGGACCATGGATGGTTGCGGATATTCTACACCGGATGTGAGAGTTCGTGCAGTCAAAGCGGTGCGAAACGGAA
>SYLG01000138.1 GCA_005808665.1 Planctomycetia bacterium
TAACGATTAGAAAACCAAAAACAAAGACAGCCACGAAAATAAAATCAATCACATTGCCCAATTGAGGTATATTCTTGTTCCAAGGTGGTCCCCTTTTCAATGAGCAAACTGGTCCCCATTTCAACGCTCGTTACCACCTGTTTCTTGGAGACCCCTTCAGGTATGCTTTTGGATGTTTACCCCCCCCTAAAAATTGGAAAAACAAATCGAACAGATTGGAACTTGCTATCAGTCTCCAAGTAACCAGGCGAACAGAAAAAGCCGAGGTTCATAGGGCCTGACAAACCGGTTCCAGCTGCAAAAACACGAATTGTTAAAATGAAGCGATTATACAAAATACACAATATCCTGAATTGGCATTTCCTCCCGGTTTCCAACAATTGGCGGGTCTTGCCTTGACTATCGGGGTGGGCTAGCATTATTCTGAGGGAGAAGGTGTAGTTTTGGGAACATCCCTCCGCCGGTTCCCGACTATAATTAATGAATAGCTAGTTCTCTCTTGGTTCTTTCCCCATTCCGTTTGAGGAGTATTTGCTGATGAGTTCGTTCAAGGCACCGAATCGTCGTGGGTTTCTTCAGGTAGGCTATTGCGGCCTCTTGGGTTTGGGACTGGATGAGTTTTTCCGGATGGAAGCTCGTGGGGTGGATTCTGTCGGTGGCCGTCCTTCAAAAGAAGGCAAAGCCAAGTCGATCATCCATATTTTCCTTCCCGGTGGAATGGCGCATCAGGATAGTTTTGATCCCAAGCCCCTTGCTCCTATCGAATATCGAGGGGAAGTTGGGTCCATCAAGACCAAAGTAGAGGGAACCTTTCTCAGCGAGTTCCTCCCCAAAACCGCTCAAATCGCCGACAAGATCACCATTTGTCGATCCATGACCCATGGTGAAGCCGCTCACGAGCGGGGAACCCACAATATGTTCACGGGTTATCGACCCAATCCGTCGATTGTGTTTCCCAGCTTTGGATCCATTTTAAGTCATGAGTTTGGCCCTCGTAACAACCTACCCCCTTATGTTTGCATCCCTTCGATGCCTACCAATTTTGCGGGTTCAGGTTATCTTTCCAGTGCCTATGCCCCGTTTAGTTTGGGAAGCGACCCCGCCAACCCTGGTTTCACCGTTCAGGACCTGAGCCTTCCGGGCGGGGTCGACACCAAGAGATTCACCACCCGAAAAACCATGCTTGGAGCGGTCAACGACCACTTTGCCAAAAAAGAAAAGTCCGATGGCGTTTTGGCCATGGATACCTTTTACGAGCGGGCATATAGCCTGATCAGTTCCGACAAAGCCCGGGAAGCCTTCAACATCAAGGCGGAGCCTGAGGCGATTCGCAACCAATATGGCCGTAATGAAGCCGGTCAGCGAATGCTCATGGCAAGGCGGCTTGTCGGTGCCGGGGTCCGGTTTGTGTCGCTGACCTATGGTGGTTGGGACATGCACAGCTCCATCAAGGGTGGGATGGGGGGGCAACTTCCCGTGTTCGACCAAGCCTTTGCCGCACTTATTTCCGATCTCGATTCGAGGGGCCTGCTTGATTCCACCATTGTGATGGTTTCAAGCGAATTCGGCCGAACACCAAAGATTAACGCCACCGCCGGCCGCGATCACTGGCCCAAGGTGTTTTCGGTGGTCCTTGCGGGTGGTGGCATCAAACGGGGTGCCATTTACGGAAGCTCCGATCCCACGGCCACCGAGCCCGAGGACGATCCCCTCAGCGTGGAAGATTTGTCGATGACCGTTTACAATCAGCTTGGCATCGACGGCGACAAGCGGCTTGTTGCCCCTGGAAATCGACCGATTGACATTGTTCGGGGAGGCGTGGTCCTTAAGGACCTTTTAGCCTAAACAACTTTTGCAAACCTGTGGAGGCCCACCGAAGGTCATTTTTCTTTCGGTGGGTTTTCGAAAGAACGGTAATTGAATAGTCCAAATGGGGGGTATCCCCTGCCCCTTTCTCTTGGCAAATATGAATTTCCAGCGACCGTGAGAATGACACCATGATCCGAAAAAATCCCTGCCTCGCCTCCAGTTTTGCCCTCGTCCTGGGTTTCTTGGCAGGTCAGCCCGCTTTGGCCAGTTCCCCAAGCTTGGGGGGAATCAGCCCCCGGGGATTGGAGCGGGGTAAAACCGTCGAACTCACATTTTCTGGTGGCCGTCTTACGGATGCCAAATCCCTGCTCTTTTATACCCCTGGACTCCGGCTTGTTGGCCTCAAAGTCGTGAATGATGCCACCGTTAAGGCAACCATAGAAGCCAGTCCCTCTTGCCCTTTGGGGGAACATCCCGTGCGTGTTCTTTGCGCATCGGGTATTTCCGAGCTTCGCACTTTTTGGATCGGACCCTTTCCCATCATCGACGAAAAAGAACCCAACAGCGAATTCACCAAACCCCAACCCATTACCCCCGGGGTGACCATTCATGGGGTGGTGGATAATGAAGATGTGGATTACTATTCGGTTACCCTGAAAAAAGGCCAACGCCTTAGTGCGGAAATCGAGGGGATGCGCCTTGGCGGAACCCTTTTTGATCCCTACATCGCCATCCTTGATACCAAACGCTTTGAACTGGTTTCCAACGATGATACCCCTTTGTTGGGTCAAGACTCCATGGTTTCAATGGTGGCGCCCGAGGATGGCACCTATTTGGTCCAGGTCCGGGAGTCTGCCTACGGTGGCAACGGTGCCTGCACCTATCGGCTTCATGTTGGGCATTTTCCTAGACCAACCGCGGTGGTTCCCGCTGGTGGGAAAGCGGGCGAAGACATTGAGGTTACCTTCATTGGTGATCCAACCGGACCGTTCAAACAAAAAATCAAAGTACCCGCTGAACCTGATGCCAACTTTCGTATTCATCCTTCGGATTCCCAGGGTATTGCCCCTTCGGGGTTCCTGTTTCGAATCAGCCCCACCCAGGGCAACGCCGTCGAGGTAGAGCCCAACGACACCCCCGGAACAGCTTCCCCCGCAAGCTTGACTCAGGCTTTTCACGGAGTGGTTGGCCAACTTGGAGATATTGACAGCTTCCGGTTTGCTGGAAAAAAGGGACAGGTCTTCGATGTTCACTGTTACGCAAGGCGTCTCGGAAGTCCGCTTGATAGTGTGATGACCCTGGCAGTAGCTGGGGGTGGCGTAATTGCCTCGGCCGATGATGCCATCGGGCCCGACAGCTACTTTCGTGTGACCCTTCCGGAAGACAAAGAGTATATCCTTACCATTCAGGATCATCTGAAAAAGGGTGGGAGTAACTTCTTTTACCGGGTGGAAATGACCACTGTCGCTCCAGGTTCGACGGCCTCTATTCCCAAAGTGGCCCAATACAGCCAGGAACGGCAAACCCTAAGTGTTCCCAAAAACGGCCGGGTGGCAACACTTGTTACCGTGGGTCGCCGTGATTGGGGCGGTGATTTGAACCTGACGGCAGACAAACTTCCCGCCGGTGTGAAAATGGTTGCGGACATGATGCCCGGAAATTTGGACACGATTCCTGTGGTGTTCGAGGCAACCCCAACCGCCACCGCCGACTCGGCCCTTTCCAAAATAACAGGCAAGCCCGCCGATCCCAAAGTGTCCTCCCTCGGAACTTTCAATATCAATGCAGAACTTATCATTGGCAATAATCAGGCCATCTTTTACAAGGTCGATCAGGACCGTGCGGCCATCAATGTGACCGACGAACTCCCTTTCAAGGTTTCGGTGGTTGAGTCCAAGGCCCCGTTGGTACAAAACGGTTCAATGAACCTGAAAATCGTCAGCGAACGAAAGGCCGGTTTCACGGGCCCAATCACCATCTATCCCCTCTTCAATCCTCCCGGTATGAGTACGGCAGGTTCGGCTACCATTGCCGAGAAACAAAACGAAACCACCATCCTTGTTAGCGCAGCTCCCAACGCTCAAATCAAAAAATGGCGAACCGCTTTTTTGGCGACCGCCACGGTGGGAAATGGGCCGGTTTGGACCTCGACCCAATTGGCAACGATTGATATTTCCGCCCCCTTCTTTGCCATGACGATGGAGCGAGGCAGTTGCGAACAGGGCAAGGAAACGGACATTTTCTGCAAGCTGACCACCCAGACACCATTTGATGGGAAAGCCAAGGTTTCCATTGTTGGCCTACCTCCCAAGGTGGTGACCGGTCCATTGGAATTTGCCAAAGACTCCAAGGAGATAGGCTTTCACCTCAAGGTGGACAAAACAGCTCCTGCAGGAACACACCGAAACATTTTTTGTCAAGCGACGGTAATGGTGGCGGGCGAGCCTGTCCTGCACAACATTGGTGGTACTGAGCTTCGGATTGATGTTCCCTTGCCTCCAAAACCCATGGCGGTGGTTGCCCCCAAACCCATGCCCATGGCGGTAGCTGTGGTAAAGCCAGTCGAAAAGCCCCCCGAAAAACGCCTTACCAGGCTTGAAAAGCTTCGATTGGAACAAGAAGAGCGGGAAAAACAGGACTCTGCGGCCCCCAAGAAATAAACACCATTACCTGATCCCAATTTTGGATGCAGTCAAGTAAAAGGCAAGGTAGGAAAATGAATCATACAAAAACGCTGGCCGCCCTGATTCTTGGTGCGATGCTCCTTGCAAAGGTCCCCGCTGCCAACACCCCGGCGGTAGCTGCTGCCCCAGTGCCGCCATCCTCCTTGCCCGCCCCGGTCAAGCTCGAAATCCTTCCCAACGATATCAAACTTCTTACCAAGCGGGGCGAGCAGCGTTTTATTGTGGTGGCCAGTTTTGCCGACGGGATCACCCGGGATGTAACCTCCGAAGCAAAGATTCGGTTGACCAATCCGGCCGCAGCCAAAATCGAAAATAATGTTCTGCTCCCCTTGGCTGACGGTACCAGTGAGCTTTTGGCCGAGTTTGGTGGCCGAGCCAATATCAGTCAAGTGACCGTGGAAAAGGCCATCGAAGACCGCCCTATCAGTTTCAAACAGGATGTTATGCCCATCTTCCTGAGGGCTGGTTGCAATGTTGGGGGCTGTCACGGTGCCGCTCGGGGTAAGGACGGTTTCCGCCTGTCGCTATTCGGTTTCGATATGGACGGGGACCACTTTCGGCTCACCCGCGAACTCAACGGCCGAAGGCTCAATCTCGCTGCCCCGGAAGAATCTCTTTTGCTGGAAAAATCCATCGGCAAGGTCAGCCACACCGGTGGCCAGCGTTTTGCCTCCGGGGACCGTTATTGGAACTCCATTGTCCGTTGGTTGGAGGGAGGGGCCCTGCTGGATCAGGCTACCGTAGCCCTTCCTGTTAGTGCAGAACTTTTCCCCAAGAATGCAGTTCTCGACGGCAAGGGTGCCACCCAACAAATGGTGGTTAAAGCGAAATACTCGGACGGCACAGAACGGGATGTTACCTCGCTTGCTCTGTTCCTAAGCAGCAACGACACCTCCGCCAAGGTAAATACGGAAGGCCTGGTTACCGCAGGGGATCGTGGCGAAGCCTTTGTCATGGCCCGTTTCCACACTTTCACCATCGGTTCCCCATATATCGTTTTGCCCAAGGCCCTGCAGTTTACCTTTCCCAAAGTGCCCGAAAACAACTACATCGACACCTTGGTCAACAACAAACTCAAAAAGCTCCGAATTGCCCCTTCGGAACTATGCTCGGATGAAGAGTTTCTTCGTCGGGTATCGCTTGACATAACCGGCACCCTACCCACCCTTGAGGAATATCATCGCTTTGTCAATGACAAGACCCAAACCAAGCGTGAAAAGTTGGTGGACGAACTTTTGGGTCGCAAAGAGTTTGTCGAAATGTGGGTTTTGAAATGGGCGGAACTTTTGCAAATCAAAAGCTCAAACCAGGTCAGCTACAAAGCAATGTTGCTCTATTACAACTGGCTCCAGGACAAGATCGCCCGGAATATCCCTGTTAACGAATGGGTTCAGGAACTGCTCGGAGCCAACGGCGGAACCTTCAAGAACCCGGCAACAAACTACTATCAAAACGAAACGGACATATTGAAGGTCAACGAAAATGTTGCTCAAGTGTTCATGGGAATGCGCATTCAATGCGCCCAATGTCACAACCATCCCTTCGATCGCTGGACCATGGACGACTATTACGGATTCATGGCGTTTTTCAGCCAGATCGGACGCAAGGGTACCGACGATCCCAGAGAGATTGTCGTATTTAATTCAGGCGGTGGCGAAGTAAGCCATCCCTTGGGTGGTCGCCAAATGAAGCCCAAGTTTTTGGGAGGTATCCAACCCGATGTGGCTGGCAAGGATCGGCGTGTTATTTTGGGACAATGGCTTGCCAGTCCTGAAAATCCCTACTTTGCAACAAACCTTGCCAACATCGTTTGGAACCATTTTTTCGGCCAGGGGATTATCAATGAAGTGGATGATGTCCGCATCTCGAACCCCGCATCCAACCAGGAACTGGTGACGGAATTGGGCAAACGGTTCACCGACTACAAGTACGACTTCAAAAAACTGGTCCGTGACATATGCACCAGCCGAACCTATCAGCTCTCCACCACCCCCAACGCCACCAACGAAACGGATACCCGAAATTTTGCCAAGGCCGGGGTCAGGCGCATCAAGGCCGAAACCATGCTCGATTGCATCAGTCAGGTCACCGAAACCAAGAACAAGTTCCCGGGTTTGCCCCTTGGTGCCCGAGCGGTTCAGATTGCGGACGGCACAACCAGCACCTATTTCCTAACAACTTTTGGCAGGGCCACCCGGGAGACCGTTTGTGCCTGCGAAGTCAGGCTCGAACCGAATTTGTCCCAATCGCTTCACCTGATCAATGGCGATGTGACCGGGCCACGCATTAGCCAAGGTTCGCTTGTTGTCCGTCGCCTTGCCGAGAAAAAACCCGTCCTTGATATTATCGAAGAGTTCTACCTCCGTACGCTATGTCGCAAACCCACGGCCGTCGAAAAGGATCGGTTGGTTCAGTTGGTGGCTGCCGAAGGAAATCCCCAGCGGGCACTTGAGGACGCCTTTTGGGCCATCCTCAATTCCCGTGAGTTCATGTTCAACCACTAAGCCTTCCAATATCCGGATATTTCCACCATGATCACCAAGCTCCCCACCTTCGTTTTGGGTCTGTCCCTTGTGCTGGCAACCGGAATCGGTGCCGCCGATCCCAAGGACAAGAAAAAGAAGATCAACTTTGACGAACACATTGCGCCTCTTTTGCGTGAGAAATGTGGCAATTGCCATAACTCTGACAAAAAATCCAGCGGCCTGATCGTTACCAACTATCAAAAACTTATGGAAGGTGGTTCCGGTGGGGTTGCCGTAAAACCAGGCGATCCGGACAACAGTCCGCTCTATACGACCATTACCCACAAGGTCGAACCATTCATGCCACCAAAATCCCCCAAGCTGCCGGATCCGTTTGCCGCCACGATTGGGCGATGGATCATCGAGGGAGCTCTTGAAAATTCTGGCTCCAAAACCCCGTTGATGAAGCCCAAATTGGATATTGCCCTTGGCAAAATCACCCGTGGTCGTCCCTCAGGGCCAGCACCAATGCCCGATCCATCCGCCAAACTTTCTCTGGAACCGTTAAAGACCTACCCCAGGGCCAATGCTGTCACCGCCTTGGCTTCCTCCCCTTGGGCTCCCCTCATAGCAGTTGCAGGTAACAAACAGGTTCTTCTCTACCATTCCGACACTATGGAATTGCTAGGCGTCCTTCCTTTTGCCGAGGGTATCGCCAATGTCCTCAAATTTTCCAAGAATGGCAGCCTATTGGTGGCCGGCGGTGGGCAAGGTTCCGCCTTGGGCCGGGTAGTCGTTTGGAATGTAAAAACCGGGGAACGAATCATTCAGGTTGGTGAGGAGACCGATTCGGTCTTGGCTGCCGACATCAGTCCCGATCAAACCCTCATCGCATTGGGGGGGCCCTCCAAGATGGTTCGGATTTATTCCACGAAGGACGGAAAACTGCTCAATCAAATCAAGAAACATACGGATTGGATCACATCTCTTGAGTTCAGTCCCGATGGAGTCCTCCTCTCCACCGGCGATCGTTCGGGCGGTTTGTTTGTGTGGGAAGCCTTCACCGCCCGGGAATATTATGGTCTTCGTGGGCACACCGCCATGATTACCGACATTTCATGGCGAGGAGACAGCAATGTTGTCGCATCCAGTTCCGAAGATGGAACCATTCGCCTTTGGGAGATGGAAAATGGAAACCAGATCAAATCCTGGGGCCACGGGGCGGCCGCCCTTTCGGTTCGCTATGCAATGGATGGCCAACTCATTTCTGCGGGGCGTGATCGAACCGTCAAGGTTTGGGATGGCAACGGTGGTCTGAAAAAAGCCTTCCCCGCCATGCCCGACCTGACCTTGAAAGCAGTTCTAAGCCACGATTCCTTGCGGGCTTTTGGGGGAGACTGGTCTGGCATTGTCGATGTCTGGACTGTAGTGGACGGGAAAAAAGTGGGCGAAATTACCCCAAATCCAGAGTCCCTTGCGAACCGAACCACCAAACTGATTCCGGTCGTAAAAGTTGCCACGGATGCTGCGGAAGCTTCCCGGAAAAAGCTGGCAGGAGTAAACCTTCGTGGTTCCACCTTGGCTACTGAGCTTGCCACCTTGAAAAAACTGCAGGCAGATCCTTCCCCAATGCTTAAACCTGCCCAGGTCAATCAAGCCCAGGCAATTGCCAGAGTGACAGAAGCCAAAGCCCAGTTGGCCCAGGCTACCGGGATGAAAAAAATGTTGGAAATGGGTGCAACAGAAAAGGCCCAACAGGTTCAGAAACTGGCAGGGGTCAAGCCAACCGATCCCGCCGGGCAAAAGACCGCCGCCGAGGCACTGAAACGCGCCCAGGAACTCTCCACGAAAGCCCAAGCCGACCTGGTGACGGCCAAAAAACGCGAATTGGACATGATTCCCCAGGTTCCATTGGCCGAAAAAAACCTGGTGGCAGCGAATGCAGGGGTCACCGCTGCCCAACAGCAGATTCAGCAACTTCCCAAGAGGATTGAGGGATTGGTCAATGCGGAGAAAGCCCTCCAAACGGAACGGATTGCTGTTCAAAAAGAACTCAATGGAACGGAAACCGAGGCAAAAAACCTCCAGGGCCAATTGCAACGCTCTCAAGAGGCTCTCGCCTTAAAGGCATCGAAAAAGTAACTCCAATGGATATTCTCCACGCGGAGGGACAACTCCTGCGTGGATGGAAATTCGACTGTTTTCGCTTTTTTCCCATTTCAACCTGAAATCTGCCCTAGGCTATCGGGAATAACAGGATGGACCCCCTGCCACCAAGGAGCCAACCATGCCCATTACCCTTTTCAGCACTCCATTTGGGTCACTCGACATAGCATTGTTGGCAGGAAGCCCAGAGGCCCGGGATTGGCTTTCGGAACTCCAGGGCCCCGATTCCCCAAAATGGATCTGGGTGGTGCCCTCTCAAAGGCGAAAGCGTGCCATCGTTCGCAAATGGCCGGGAACCGAAAACGGGCGAGCTGCCTTATTGCCTCGCATTGTGACCTTTGATGGACTTGCTGATCAGGTGGCTACAACCCAGGGAATCGTTGGTAAAAAAATCTCCTCCATGGAAAGGCGCCTTCGGGTTCTAGCGGCGTGGCAGCAAACTTTGCCAAACCTTGCCAGTGGCTTTGGTACTGCAACCCAAATGGACCAGGCGATCAAAGTCTGGCAAGACAATGAGGTCATCCCGGTTGATGCCGTTAATAAACGGTTTTATGAACAATACCATCAAAACCTGAAAGCTTCCAATGCGGTGGATCGCCATGGTTGGCTTGGGGTATTGGCAAGTCGTTTGACTGCCAAACCAATGGATTTGATCGCTTTGGTGGCTACCAAAGTAGTAATCGATGGATTTCACCTCTTAAGCCTACCTGAAATCGCTTTATTGCGGGAGCTTGGCAAGCATATCGACCTTAGGCTGTGGGTTCCTTGTCACCATGATGGCCATGCAGGCGAGTTGCTTCAGTACCTTTGTGACCATCTTCAAACCCCGTGGCAGGCAACCAAACCCCTGCCACCAATGCCGGTTACCAAATCCAGATTGGATTGCCAGGACATGCAAGCGGAGGTCCGTGAAGTAACCCGCCGCATCCACCAAAGGCTAAAACAACCGGATGCACCCAAACCACATGAGATCGCCATTGTCCTTCCCGGCCCGGAATACGATCCGCTGATACGCCAAGCTTTTGCCGACGCAGGGATTACTATCAATCTTGCCGGGCGAAGTCGAACCCTCCTTTCCTCGGGACCAGGACGACTTATCCAGGCGGCAATTAACCTGATTCAAAACGCTCCGAGCATTCGGGGGCTGATGAACTTTCTCAGGCAACCCATCATCCTGCGCAAATCATTGGGAATGTATATCCACAGGTTAGGGGCAATGGAATTGGAAATGGCCAGGTTTGCTCCCCCGGACGATTTCGGGGGATGGGACGATTTGCTTTTAAAAATGGGAGAATCCCTATCGGAGAGGGAAATCGGGATTAAGGAGGGTGAACTGGTTGAAGAGGAGGAAAAGACCAGGTACCTGGAACGGAAGGAAGATTTATTGGTGATGTTGGGCAAAGTCCGGCAAATTCTTGGCACTATCCGGGCGATGGCTCAAGTGGATATTTCCCTGGCGGAAGCGGTGAACCACCTAATAACCTATTTAAGCGAGCTGTTGTTGGGAAATTGGATCTCCCCCGGGCATAATACGAAATTGAGCCTTCCTGGGGTTGTGTGGCAGGCCGATCAATTGGCATGGCAAAGAATTGTGTCGGTTTTTCGGGAACTAGTCCGCCTCCCCCAGAATATCCTGCCCCTTGGTCGACAAGGAAAATCCGATCCCATGGGACTATTGCTCATGGTCCTTGCCGGGGAATCGTACCAAATCAAGACCGAAGACGATGAAGGCGTTCAGGTGATGGAGATCCGGGAAACCCGTGGCATCCCATTTGAGGAAATCCATGTCTTGGGCCTCAAAAGTGGGTCCTATGGTTCCGCCACAGAAGAGGAGATATTGAGGGAACTGCTCAAGGAAGAAAGAACCGCCCAAGGTCTTTCACTCCTGGAGTCGGCACTACTCTTTGAACAGTTACGCCAATCCGGGGCTAAAAACCTGTTGTTGTATCGACCCAGCAAAAAGTTGGATGAACCGCTAATGCCTTCGCCCTGGATAGAAACATATTCCATTTCAAAGGTTTACCTGGGAAGAGAGGTTTGGTTGGGCCTACCAGGAGTCCAGGTGGCTACGGGCATGTCCCAACCCCTCGATCTTTTGGAACCCTTTGTGGCGGCGGAGGCTGACCAAACCGCCAAGGGATTTCTGGAGATGCTTCATGAAGTAAAACGAAAGGGACAAATCTGGTCCAAACAGGTGGAAAGCCCTCAACTGAAACCTTGGGTCCATGAATACAATCCCTTTTTTGCCAACAGGGATAAGCCGTTCTCACCAAGTAGCTTGGAACAATATACCCGCTGTCCTTTCCGTTTTTTTGTCAAGCATGTGCTTGGATTTTTCGAAAGCGATTCGGACGAAACCGCCCTCAGGCAAGGAAGCCTGGTTCACAAATTGTTCGAGGAGTTTATGGTTTGGCACCGGGGCATCGCCACGGATTTGGTCGATTTGCCCTCCAATGAGGTGGCCACCCGGGCCAAGCTTTTGGACCTTTGGGATCAACTCCTGACGCATGATCCGCATGCCAGGTTCATGGACGCCCGGTGCCGGGCTCGTGTTATTGCAGAAGGTGGAATCATTGACCTCTATGTACAAAATCTGGGGAGGTATAAAGATGCAGGTTATAAACATGTCGCTTCCGAAATTCAGGTTGGGCCAGAACAATTTGGGTTGGACGATCCGGTCTATCTTTCAGGTCGAATCGATGATCATTTCCAGATTCCCGGAGGACCTTCGCTTTTGACGGATTACAAATCGGGCCGTCCGCCTGGACAGGGTGAGTTTGTCTCAGACCACGATGTCAAAAAGACCATGCTGCAAATGGACTATTATGCGGCATGCCTGAAAAAAAAAGGTTTCCATGTCACAAAAGCCATTTATCTTTTTTTGTGGTTGAATCAAAACAACGAGGATGGAAGGGATCTCAAAAATTCTACCCGAATGCAGGGCGATTATGATAAGGATTGGGCCGGCAAACCCCAAAAAGGTCCACCTGCATCCATTGATACCAACCTTGCGGAAAAACACCTCATCGAATGTGCCGGGTCGATTCGAAAGGGCCTGTTTCCTTTGACAACATTCAATGGTAAAGGCGACACCGAATGTACCAGCTCCTGTCTTGGACGAAACATTTGTCGGACTCCGGTAAACATTAAGGTGAACAACTACTAAACCGCCCAATGTGGAATTACAAATCGCCCGGAGTCGAGCATGGAATTCAGTGATTGGCTAGAAACCCAAAACACAAATGCCGAACAGAAGCAGGCGGTATTAACCCGGGGGGACCTCTGCATTCGGGCGGCGGCCGGTTCCGGAAAAACCAGGGTCCTGGTCCTTCGCATTCTTTGGTTGTTGAACCAGGAAGGATTGCGAACCGCCTATTCCGCCGGGGAAAACCTGTTGGGGCGTATCCTGGCCACTACCTTTACCCGAAAAGCGGCCGGGGAAATGAAGGAGAGGCTTCTCGATCTATTAAAGAAATTGGTGGAATTTTTTGCCGACTTTCCAGACCAGTGCCAGTTTTGGAAGGATCGTCTCGACGAACTTCCCCTCGCCCGAATCGGCACGATTGATGGCATCGCAGGATCATTAGTACGGCAATTTGCCAAAGCAGGCTTCCCAAGCTCTATGGGTGCGGATTTTGGTATCCTCGACGACCTGCCTAGAGAAACCCTGATCGAGGAGGCTATAAGGCTTACCCTGCTGGAAAAGCAGAAAGGGAAGGAGATCCAGACCGCATGGACCCTCTGGGAAACCCAATGGGGTTTGGATGCCATGGAGGAGCAAATGGCCGATTATTTACGGAAGGGACGGGATCCCGCAGTATTAAAACCGGATAGTAACAGACCAAACCGCCCATTGTCCATGGCAATAATCGAATGCCTAAAAATGGCCCATGGGCACTACATGGCTCTTTGTCAAATTCGGGGCGAGTTCGATTTTTCCCATGTTGCTACAGAATTATTGCGGATGTTTGAATCCCAAGACGAAGACATCAATGGTCTGCGAGCCAAACTATCGAGTCATTTTTTCCATATTCTGGTGGACGAATTCCAGGATACAAACGATCAACAATGGAGAATCATCAATCACCTCGCTGGCGGGCTAGGCAATGGAAAATTGACCATCGTTGGCGACCCCCAGCAATCCATCTACATGTTTCGTTCCGCAGATCCAGGTGTCTTTGAAAGGATTTGGACCCTTTTTCAAAGGCAGGATAACTTGCACTCCATCCAATTGCCACGAAACTATCGAACCCTTTCTCCCCAACCGATGCAAGCCATTAACCAACTCACCCAAGATGCATTGGAAAAATATCAAACTTACCAAGCTCTTCTCTCAGGGTTCGAACCTGTTGATAACCGGGGCATGGTGAAACTGATGCTCCATGATACCGATGAAGGTTGGTGTCAACAGGTGGCATACACCCTAAAGGGTCGCCTTGGAACCATGTGGTACGATGTCCGAAATAAAATGGATATTCCGGTCCGCTATGGAGATATGGCCATTTTGCTCCGTTCAAGGACCAAAATGGCGGAAATATGTCAAGCTCTTGATGCCGCCATGGTTCCCTACGAAACCCCAGGCGGAGTGGGATTCTGGCAAACCCAAGAGGTCCGGGACCTGGTGAATTTGGTCCAAGCCCTGGCCGATGAATCGAACCTGTTGGCCATGGTCGGGGTGTTGCGTGGCCCCATTGGCCGTATCAATGATTCCACGATTCTCGCTTTGAAACAGTTGGCTCCAAAAAGCCTCCGCTATGGGCTTCAACGGTTAGGTGACCCGACCGCTTCATTAGTCAACGAATTCCCTCCCGATGGTGGTCACCTCAAACAGTTGGCCACCCTTTGGGAAAAGTGGTGTTCATTGGTCGATCGTTTGAGCCATGCTGACTTAATCCATCAGGTTCTTGCGGAATCGATGGCCTGGTTCTTTTTTGCCGCACAACCCTTTGGTGGCAGAGTCGTGGCCAATGTGGAACGATTCCTTGAAGAGGTTCGGGATTTTGAGGAAACAACCCCAGGATCGTTGAGCCAACTTGCCTTCAACCTTGGCAAAATGGTGGATTTTTTCGGTCGTATCGAACAGGCCGATCCCATTGGCCAATCCGATGCGGTAAAGATAATGACCATTCATGGTGCCAAGGGCTTGGAATTTCCCATCGTGGTACTCGCTGATATTCACAATAAAGGCAATAACACTCTAGACGAACCACTCTTTCTTGATCGTTTTATCCACTTTGCCGATCCTGATAGTGATGATGCAATTCAACGGGACGGCGAGGTGGTGTTAAAAATCACCAATGACGAAAAGCCACCAAAACGAGTATTTCCCGGATTTGGAGCGAAGCTTCAAGAGTTGGCCCATGGAGAAATTGCCCGGTTGTTTTATGTCGGAGTAACCAGGGCCAAGGATTCGCTCTATTTGGCCGGGAAACTGTCAAAGGACAAACCAGCATCCACCTCGTTTTTGCATCTCATTGTCGCGGCTTTAGAAAGTACCCCCACTGATAAGGACGGCAAAAAAATAGATTTGCTCAAGCAAATTGCGTTCAAAGCCAATGCTTTTGGCATACTTTTTGAAAGCGAAAGCGTTTCACCCTCTGGTCACCAAACAACGGTTCAAGGCCAACCGATAGGAGTCCTTTTGGCTGATCCCATCCGCGTACTTCCTGAAAATCCGGTCCTTGCACTTGGCAAACTAATTGAATTGAAGGCACTTTGGCTGGATGATCCTACCGGCAAACTTTGGGAGGATCGGTTTGTCCATTTTGTCAGCCCATTTGTTGCTAGTCCCAATATTGGAAATGGTGTTTCGCGGGACCCCATTCCAGCATCTGTTGTCGGAACGCTGGTGCATCGGGCCCTGGAACTTTCCTTTGGGCATTTGAAGCTTTCTGAAGAAGCTATGTTGGATTGGCTTGTTGGGCTTCAAACCAGCTTGACGGACGAGGAGGGTCACGATCCTACCGAAGTGGCCCTCGTGGCTCTTTCGGTTTTGCAATCCCCTAAACTTTGCAACAATGATCCTATCCTTGCTTTGGTGGCAGCTCCCGGTCGTGCCGAGGTGGACTTGGTGTTGCCCTTGGGTCCGTGGCGATTAACGGGGCGCATTGACAAGGTGCTTGATCAATTGGAATCCGATGGCCCCTCGTTTGTCGATTGGAAAACCGATTCTTCGTCACCCGAAATGATTGAAGAGGCCTATCGCCCTATCATGATGCTTTACGCCATGGCCCTTGCCAAGGCCCTGCCCGTTTTCCCACCCACCGTTACCGGTCATTTGGTCTGTCTACGACATGGTAAAATCCGGACGATGAAATTTGATGCCAATCAAGTGCTTCAAACGGAAACGGAATGGACGGGCCTCCTTGAAACTTGGCGCCGACGCCATGCATCCGTCAAAAAGCTTTATTGAAAACGATTTTGGGCAAATTGTGGTGGCACTCTTTCGTGGCCTTGTTTTACGACCGGAAATCATTTCCCTTTACAACAAAGATTCACCTAGGGGTATGAAAACCAGACCAGCTTGCCAAAAGCTCGTCGCCTTGTGTTCTTTAAAATTCCGTGGATTCGGATTGCCTCTAGGAATCGGGCATGATTTCAATGATCGAGTTTCTACGCATTTCGGTCAAGAGCCTTTTGATTTCCAATTGGGCCGATTCGTTTCTGAGCTTGTCGCGAATCTCTTTTTGAACGGACTCATCAAAGGGTTTCATTCCCGCATGCTGTCTTTTAGCCAATTGAATGATATGGAGCCCCGTGGATAGCTCCAGGATCGGAGCAACTTCTCCATCCTTTAAAGATAATAGCACCGGTTCCGCCTCCACCGGGCGAATGTCACCTGGGATGTGACCTAACCCATCCCCATCGCGAAGGGCACTATCACCGTGGCAATATTTACGCGACAAGGTGACGAAATCTTCTCCTGCATGGATCCGCTTGACAATCTCCTTTGCCAGCTTTCGGGCTTCCTCCATGGAATTGAATTTGACCTTGGCCAGGAAGATGTGCCGCCAATTCACGGAATCGGGTATCCTGAATTGTTCCGGGTGCGTGTCATAATATTCGCGCAGATCCCGATGACCTATCCGGTCCAGAATGGGCATCACCCTTTGTTGCAGATATTGCATCGAAATAAAGTTGCGTTCCGATTGGCGCTTCATCAACGCATAGGAAATGCCCGCTTGGCGGAGCATGGCCTTAACCTCATCATCCGTCTCAAATTTATTTTTTTCCTTGATGTTCCGGATGTAGCGTTGAAACTCCTTGGTTCCGTATTCCTGCATCTTTTCCAAAAACTTTTTGCCCTGGGGGAGTTTCCCCAACTTGGTTTCCGCATCGAGAATGGCTACTTCGCGGTCGATCAGGGTGTTGAGGGCCAATCTCCGCTTGTTCGGATTGAGGGCATCCTCCGCCCCGGATTGGGCCTGCGCAAGGCGAAGCTCCTCTTCCAGAATGGCAAAGCCATTGACCGTGGCGACGATATACCCACCATCGTGCTTTCGCCCCAGGTGATTGGCCCGTTCGGCCAAAGTGGGGATATCCAAAAGGCCAGATTTTACCCCGTTTGGCTTTTCCGTCTTTGCCGTGGCGGGAACCGGACCGACCCCGGGAAGATTGGTTGCCGAGGGAGAATCGGGCTCTTGACCCCGGGAAAAAAGACCCTTGGAATTGGTTTCGGAAGCCGGTTCAGGCTCGGGAGGAACATGGCCGGATTTGCCAATGAGGCTGCCTTCATCCCGGGCAATGCGGTCAGAGATGTCCTCGGGCATAATTCCCATTTTACGCAGATCACGCATTTGGGAGGTTTGGCAACCGGCGAAAACGAGTGTTAGGGCCAAGCTTAGGGCACACCAGAGGCGTGAAAACGCCGGATTAATGGAATAGTGGTGCGCAATGCGTAGGACCATAGCCGGGAGTGCCCCTGAGATTGGAGCGGGATATAGCGGCTAGGATGGGCAGGAAACAAGGTCAAGTAAGGCCGGGAAAGGCGGTATCCAGAGGAATAGTCTTTTCTTTGCCCTTTATTGGTTCATCCCTACGAAAACTGCGTTTAGCATGACTCGAAATGGACAAATCTTGGCATTTAAGTCTTCGGGACCGGATGCCCTTTGAAGAATTTGCGGCCGAGGCTGTTGTCAAACGGGGTCCAAGCCCCAGGGTCGGCTTGGTGAGCGCGAATTTCTCTTTGAAATTGATGCATTTTGCTATCGAGCATATCAATCAAGTGGAGGGCTTGAGCCTCAGGAGTCATGGGCACCTTGGGGCTGCCAAATTCAAGGGTGCCATGGTGACTGGCAATAAGGTGGTGCAACCGAAGTTTTAACTCGCAAGGAAAGGGTTCACCGGTTAGTTCGGCAGTTTTGGTCAAAAGGCCTTCAAGCATGATCGCACCCAAGGAGATGTGACCAATAAGCTGGCCTTCGTCTGTGTAACTGAAGGAGGCTTGGTAGGAGAGTTCCCGCACCTTACCCATATCGTGCAAAAGGCATCCACAAAGGAGCAAATCCCGGTTGAGTCCGGGATAAAGGGGGACTACACGGTCGGCGACTTCCATCATGTTGACGACATGTTCCAAAAGCCCTCCAATGTAGGCGTGGTGTTGGCGAATGCCGGCCGGGGCTTGGCTAAATCCCTCGATGAGGTCGGAATCCATCAAAAACGCCTCTCCCAGACCCCGCAGGTGGTGCGAGTCCATCGAGCGAAGCAAGGCCCTAAGCCGCTCCAACAAACGGGATACATCTTTTTCGGTTCGTGGGAGGAAATCCGCCGGGTTGAACGAACCATCGACCGCTTTGTCAATGTCCGTCAAAATCAGCTGCATGGCCCCCTGGAAAAGCTGGGCCCGGGCTTTGGCACGGACAAAATCGCCATCCTCGAACGCCCTGGATCGTTTTTCATCACAATTCCAGAGGCGGGCGGTCATCGGGCCGCTGCGGTCACACAAATCCACCTGGAGGTAGGGTTGACCATTTTTGTTGGAGCGAACCTGTTTCCCCGTTGCCAGGAAAACTCCTTCAAGGGATTCATTGTCACGGAGTTCACGCAAGGTCTTGGTGAGCATGGAGATCTTTCGAAAGGTGATCCGTCCGGAGGGACGAAGGCAAGGATTATTTTGTGGATTTTGGGGGAATTGTGCAGACCCCATCTTTGCAAGGAAGCATACCAAAGCGGTTTTTGGCGATGTACCTGTAGGTTTTTTGGCCCAACAAGGGTACCCAAGGAAGGTAAAGAAGGGGGGCGATCGGGAAAAGTAACGGAATACGCCAAGCCATGTACCGAAACGCCTCAAAACCGTGGAGAATGGGTGATCCCTTTGGCCCAATGAGGTGCATTTCCTCCTCGAGCCGAAGGGGATCAAGAGTCGGGGTGGTCTGTGGAACATTTTCCGGAAGCCGAAAACTGCGCCATGCCAAGGTGCCAAACCAATCCAGCCTCCCAAGGAGCTTCATGGATAGCTGACAAAAGGGGCAATAACCGTCGAACAGAACCAAAGCCTGACCAGGGAGAGGCGATTTCACCACGCTTTCAGGAGCAACGAAAATCTCTTGGTCTTTGGCCATGCCCATTTGCCCTCCTTTCATATTCTATCCCGAAGAGGGCCCCGCGGGTTCCAACCTGAGACGGGCGACTTAACTTTAAGGCAATTCCTTCCTTTCCTTTGGCCCAGTCGGTCCATCCGCATGAACGCTTCGCGCAATCTGCTGGCTTTCGATTTGGGAGCAGAATCCGGCCGCGGTATTTTGGGAAGCTTTGACGGTCAATCGGTTCGTCTTGAAGTCCTGCACCGTTTCCCCAATTTGCCGGTCCGAACCCTGGATCGGCTCCATTGGGATGTTTTGTCCCTGTTTCGGGAAATGCTTCATACACTTGGCCTGTGTGGTGCTTCGGGAATCCACCTCGAAAGTTTAGGTGTAGACACTTGGGGTGTGGACTTTGCCTTCCTTGGGAAGGATGGTTCCCTGTTGGGAAACCCCCGGCATTACCGTGATCCCCACACCGAAACGATTGTTGATGAAGTCCTGGGGAAAATCAGCCGCGAAAAACTGTATACCCGCACGGGCTTGCAACTCATGCGGTTCAATTCGCTTTTGCAACTCGCCGCCATGCAGCGTGATCAATCGCCCCTTTTGAACATTGCGGAGCATATGCTTTTTATGCCCGACCTGTTTCACTATTGGTTCACCGGCATCCGGGCCAACGAGTATACCAATACAACCACCAGCCAAATGCTGGACCCGTTTTCGCGTTCGTGGGATACCGAACTGATTGCCAGCCTGGGCGTGCCAACAAAAATGCTGGGTACGATCATCCCCCCTGGAACAGAGCTTGGCCCGCTTCGGACCGGACTATTGGCCGACTCAGGGCTTTCACGGACCAGAGTGGTTGCACCTGCCACCCACGATACCGCTGCGGCTGTAGCGGCCGTTCCCGCCCAGGGTGATTCCTGGGCCTATATCAGTTCAGGGACCTGGTCGCTCATGGGTGTTGAGATTGCCTCTCCCCTTGTCAACGATGCCACCCGGGAAGCCAACTTCACCAATGAAGGGGGCGTGGACAACACCATTCGCCTGCTGAAAAATGTCATGGGGTTGTGGCTGGTTCAGGAGATCCGGCGAGATTATTCCCGCAAGGGATCCGAATACAGCTATGAAACCCTGGTTCTTCAGGCCCGCGAAGCCGAACCGTTTCGATCCATTGTGGATCCCGACGATGCCTCTTTTGTGTTGCCTGTGTCCATGACCCACGCATTTGAGCAATTCTGTCGAAAAACAAATCAACCCGCTCCGGAAACCCCCGGGGCCATGGTCCGCTGTGCCCTGGAATCCCTGGCCCTGCGCTATCGGTGGGTTCTGGGCAAGCTAGAATCTGTCACCGATAAACGGATCAACACGATTCATATTGTCGGTGGTGGCTGCCAGAATGCCCTTCTCAACCAATTCACTGCGGACGCCTGCCAGCGACAAGTCCTTGCCGGACCGGTTGAGGCCACCGCTCTTGGAAACATCATGACCCAAGCCATGGGCTTGAAGCTTGTTACAGGCCTTGCCCAAGCCCGTGAAGTGGTTCGGAACTCCTTCGGCCTTGTCTCTTTCGACCCCAGCATGAAGGACAGTGCCGAATGGGACCAGGCTTGGACCCGGTTTCTGGGTTTGATCCATTGATTGTTTTTTGTTTGTCACACCCCTAAGGGAGGTTTTTCCATGTCCATGCTTTCCCGCCGAGGATTCGCTTCCGCATGTGCCGCCGTGGGCGCTGCCATTACTCTCAAAGGCCAGGATCCAGCCCCAATCAGGGACTATGGCCCCAATGCCTCCCCTGTCCGTTATCCCGAACCCGATGTGGTTGTGCTTGATCCCGAATTTGCAAAATACAAAGTAGGAAACTCACCCATCCGGCGGGTTCACACGGGGGACCTTTGGGCCGAAGGCATCGCCTGGAACGGCGTAGGCCAATTTGTCATGTGGTCGGACATACCCAACAATGTCCAACGCCGGTACCTCATGGAGGATGGACATGTTTCCACATACCGAAATCCGGCGGGTAATTCCAACGGTAACACCTTTGACCAGGAAGGGCGCCAAATCTCCTGCGAACATGGCAATCGTCGGGTGGTTCGTTACGAGTACAACGGCAAAACGACCGTCCTTGCGAGTACCTTTGGCGGAAAAAAACTCAATGCTCCCAACGATGCCGTGGTTTCTCCCGATGGTGCCGTTTGGTTTACAGACCCGGGGTACGGTTCCCTGGGAGATTACGAGGGGAACATGGGGCCTCTCGAATTAAAGGAAGCAGTCTACCGCATTGACCCGAAATCGGGCAAGGTGGATAAAGTTACGGATGAAATATTCAAGCCAAACGGCCTCTGTTTTTCACCAGATTTCAAGCTTCTTTATATTGCTGATACAGGAGCTTCGCATTACAAGGAGGCCCCCAAAAACATCAAAGTATTTGATGTCGATGGAGCCAAGCTTTCCAAGGGGCGGGAATTTATCTCCATGGAGATGGAATTAGGGGGCAAAAAAGTCGCCGGCCTTGCCGATGGCATTCGTGCCGACACCGATGGCAATGTCTGGGTCGGGGCGGGTTGGGTGGGGGCAGGCTATGATGGCGTCCACATCTTCAATCCCCAGGGAAAACGCATCGGCCAGATCAAGTTGCCCGAAATTTGTGGCAACCTTTGCTTTGGCGGGTTAAAACGAAACATCCTGTTCATGGCGGCAAGCCAGTCCATCTATCGGGTCTTTACCGAGGCCAAGGGTGCCGGCTACGCCTAGGATCTCGCTCGTTCAAATTTCGGTCTTGCCCTTCCCCTTTGTCAGTTAGGGCCAACATGATCAATGCGCTTTGCTTCGCGGTTCTCGTTGGCTTGACCGGTGCCCAACACCAGGTCAAGCCGCCCAACATTGTATTCATCCTTTGTGATGATCTCGGATATGGTGACATTGGGGCTTTTGGTCAAACCAAAATCAAAACGCCCCATATTGACCGGCTTGCCCGCGAAGGGATGAAGTTTACCCGCCACTATTCGGGTAATAATGTCTGTGCCCCATCGCGGTGCGTACTCCTGTCGGGTATGCATCCTGGTCATGCCTACATTCGCGATAATCGGGGCGGGTTAGGGCCTGACCGGGAGGGTCAAGAACCCGTTCCGGCTGGTTCATTGAAATTGCCCCTGGAACTCAAAGCCTTGGGTTATACCCTGGGGGGATTTGGCAAATGGGGCCTTGGCCCCGTTGCTAGCAGTGGCGATCCTTTGAATCAGGGTTTCGATCGGTTCTATGGCTTCAATTGCCAAGCGGTTGCCCACAATTATTATCCGACCTACCTTTGGGACAATACCCAAAAGGCACTCCTCAACAATAAAAAATTTGCTGCGAACCAAAAACTTCCCGAAGGTGCCGATCGCAATGACCCTGAAGTCTATTTGGCTTTTTCCGGAAAGGATTATGCGCCAGATCTGATCTGTTCCCAGGCACTCAAGTTTATTGACGACAATAAGGACCGGCCCTTTTTCCTTTATTTTCCAACAACCGTACCCCACCTCGCCTTACAGGTTCCCGAGGATTCGCTCAGGGAATATGAAGGTGCCTTTCCTGAAACACCCTACCCGGGAGGGAAAGGCTATCTGCCCCATCGCACCCCCAGGGCCGCCTATGCTGCCATGGTTACTAGGCTTGACCGGGAAGTGGGAAAACTGATTGACAAGGTGGATCAAAAAGGGTTGACCGGAAACACGATTTTTGTTTTCACCAGCGATAATGGACCCCTCTATGACAAGCTTGGGGGCACAGATGCTGATTTTTTTAACTCCGCCGGGGGCCTTAGAGGACGCAAGGGTTCGTTTTACGAGGGAGGTTTTCGGGTGCCCTTGATTGTACGCTGGAAAGGGACGATCCGCGAAGGAACTACCTCTTCCCGCATCACAGGATTTGAGGATTGGTTGCCCACCCTATTGGAGCTTGTCGGACACCGGGAGGTTACTCCGAAAGGCATAGACGGCCTGAGTTTCGCGCTAACTCTATTGGGATCGGCGCAAAACGAACGCCCTTTTTTGTATCGGGAATCGCCCGGTTATGGCGGTTCACAGTGTATCCTCATGGGCAAATGGAAGGCCATCCGCAACAAATTAAACCCAGGTGCCAAGGTGAAACTTGCCCAAGCTTTGCCCCTTGAGCTTTATGACCTCTCGAATGATCCTGGAGAAACAACGGACATTGCCAAAGGACATCCCGAGGTGGTCGCCCGGATGGAGGCAATCATGCGTTCCGAGCACCTTCCCTCCAAACTTTTTCCTATCCGCATATTGGATCAGGAATAGGCCAACACCCTCCGGATGGCCTGGGCAACCATCTCCCCCGAGCCTGATTCCAACAGGATAGGGTGGTGCAGCACCAACCTGCAGGGCGAGGTATTGTGGCTATTAGTCAAGGCTACCGGTGCATGAAACCTCGAAGGGCTTCGCCCTTTGGTCAAACTTCTAAACCCCTTTTCCACCGCCAACCCCTCCGCCTTGAGTGCGGCCATAACCCAATCGAGGCGATCGGGCAAAGCATCAATCCAAAAATCGAATTTGTAGTAGGCTTGGCTGGTCGGGTCACCCACAATTGTTGGCAACCTGACCTCGTCAATATCCGACAAATGCGATCGCAATATATTTGCCTGCTGGGCCCGTTTTATGTGTCTTTCCTCCATTTGTGGCCATTGGGACAAAATGGCTGCCGCCTGAAGCTCACTGAGACCTCCTACTACTGAACCCCTGGTGTTGGCCAGACGCATCCGCTGGGCCAAGGATGCCTCATTGGTAAAAATCATGCCACCACGCCCAGCCGACAGATGTTTTGATCCACCAAAACTCCAGACCGCAATCGTCCCTTGTGAGCCATGGCGGTTTTCTGCCAACGAACCGCCGACCGCTTGGCAAGCGTCCGCAATCCAGGGAATCTGAGCCTTTTTCAATATCGCATCAATCTTTGACAAGCATGGTGAAGAACCATGCAGAGTGCTAACGATGACCGCTTTGATGGGAATCGTTGAGTGGCGGATCACCTCGGATAGCGATTGTTCACACATCTGCCCTGTTTTTGGATCGGTGTCTACCAGAATGGGAACGGCACCCAAATGATGAATCGTCAGAAAGTTTCCCGGATAATCATAATCGCAAAGGGCAACACCCACCGTACATTGGGATGGATTGGCAACCCCAAGAGCTATCAGGCCAAGTTCGATGCCAAGGGTCCCACTGGAAACGGCCAAAGCATGGGTTCGACCCAACCAGCAGCTGGTCAGATCTTGGAGTTTTTCGACGAGGTGGCCATTGTACTTTCCCCAAGTGCCATTCGACCACGCTTCAAGCAGCCCTTCGCGTACTTCGGCCAATCGGCCAGGCCAATCGGGAGGCCCCTTGGGAAAGAGAGGGGCACCCCCTGATAGGGCCGGGATCACCTCCGATGCGGGCATGTGAAATGACCTCGGCGGGAATCAAACGGTGGCAATCGGAGTTCGATGAAAATGGATGTGTTTTAGGCCTTTGTCGGTTTTTGTCCAAACCCTGGTTTCGGCAGTAAACTTGGTATGGCACGATCCATCTGCGTTAGCAAGCTGGACCATGCGGACATAGGCGAGCACAACTACCTCACCACAAACATGGGCTTCGATATTGGCCATGGTGGTTTGAATGCGTTTGGGGGGCCCCCCTGCGCCAGGGGCAAAATAAAACTTGTGGAAATCAAGTCCAACGACGACCTGGCCAGGAGCTTCCGGTTCCAGACAACTGAGGTTCTTATCACAAAGGGTTTCATAGGTGGCCCAATCGCCGGCCATAATGGAGTCCAATAATGTTTGATTGGCGGCGATTGCTTGCCCCTTCAGGGCCAATTCTTGCTCGGTCATGCCTTAAAATCCTGGGAAAAGAATATCGTTCTCAATAAAAAACCACTCAAGCTATTATACTAGAGAAAGTGGGTATCGGTTCCCGCCAGGGAAAGGGTACTTTGACGGTTGGAACGGAAAAATATCCGTTTCCAAGGGCCATTTGGGGATTCTTGTGGTTGGGAACGCCCGGTATTCCTTGATGAACCAGTTCAGCATACCTACATTCTCAAAAACCTGGTAAGTGGTACAAGTATTTTCAAAAGATTATAAGGAGATCGCCGATGGGCCTGAAAAACATTTTTCTTTTTCAACCATTCAATCATCTCCCACTCGACGGGCACTTTCGATAATTACCATGTCAAAGATCCGGATGAACTCTGAAAGAGGGACCGAAAAACGCCCTTTGCGGGTTTCATAACCCCCTCGAAAACCCAAACCGGGTTGGGGATGATAATCCACTCCCCAAGGATTCCAGACTGTGACCATTCGTGTTTGGGGAGCGTAAGCCAACAAGGCAAAGGCATGGTTGGGAGCCAATCCCTTGGGGAGGGCACGGCGATCCGTGGTTGCACAAACAATCCGTTTTTCCTCCATGGCGGAACGCAGGGTAAAATCCAGTTCGCCCATGATTTCCGAGGCACCATCCTCCAAAAGGATTTGTCTGGAAATGGCTTTGCGACCGGTAAGATACCGAATTGGCAAAGCAGGATCTCCTCCCCTTCCAGCACGATCGAGGGGATTGCCAAACGATTCCCGACGGATTTTTTGCAAGGCAACCCCCCACCCCTTCTCCAACAAAGACACCCAGGTTCCCTGATCTCCCGATGATGCCGCCAAAGCCCGCTCGGCATCCGTCAAAGCCTCTACCTGGATCGGGATACCCTGGAATTGAATTTCCACCTGGTTGGTGGATAATTCCCTGAAAAGAGCCCGAAGCCGGTTTGGATTGCGTTCTGCCATCGCCCCCACCGAGGCGATCAAATAACAGTCCCCTTCTCGGCCCTGGCGGATCCCGTCGATTTTTGGGGCGCCCGGGCCAAACAGATTTCCTTTTCGTGCATTAACCGCCTCAGCCATTCGCCCAAAAATACCCTCCCAAGAAGGAAGTTCAATTGGCCTCCGGGCAGGTTCCCGCACCAGGTCGAGGCCAATGGCGTTGATGGGCCAAACTGTTCCCCGCAGAACCTCGTGCAGAGTGGCAATTGCCGCCGCCTCGTCTCCCTGATTGGCTTTGTCGGCAATGGCTCGGGTCGATTCCCTAAGGACAATCCACCCATCGCCATCCTTGTCCCATCGGGGAAATCCGGAGATGGTTGCCTTGGTAAAACGCATCCGGTTGGTTTGGAAATCAGGTGCCTGACCCATACATGACAAAAGGGTAACCTGGCAAAAAAAAGAGGTGGAAAGAAGGAACATGGCCACAACTCCAGGAGAACACAAGGTGATGCAGCCGCATTGGCATACGGTGCGGCATCCTCCCTGGAGCTCATTCTAAGCCAGATTGGCAAACCACGAGAGGAAATCCCTCGTTACGAGGCCTACTTTGCTAAAATGTCCTTTTGAAATCCTTGAGGATGGTTAGGCATGGATATTTCCCAGTGGATCATTTCGCTTTTGGTACTAACGGGCCTTGAAATCATCCTTGGCATCGACAATATCATTTTTCTCACCATCCTTGCGGGAAGGCTACCTCCCAAGCAACAGCCCTTGGCCAGGCGCATTGGCTTGCTTGCCGCGCTATTAACCAGACTTGGCCTGCTTTTTACTGTCAATCTGCTTATGGGGCTTACCACCCCATTGATTGAGTTGCCAATCGTCCCGCAAATCTTCCCCGAAGGCCTGGCTCTTTCCGCCAAGGACCTGATTTTGGTGGCAGGAGGTCTGTTTCTGGTCACAAAAAGCGTCCGGGAGATACATCAAAAGCTGGAGGGCGGAGAGGACGAGTTCACCGGTCCCAAACGGAGCTTCGCCTCATTCTGGATGGTGGTTGCCCAAATAGCCGTGATTGACATCATTTTCTCCCTCGAATCGGTGATCACCGCTGTCGGTATGGTACGGGAATTGTCGATCATCATTACGGCCATGGTGATTACTATCGGGGTCATGATTATTGCCAGTGAACCGGTAGCGGCCATGGTGGAAAACCATCCCACCTTGAAAATCCTTGGGCTTTCGTTTTTGATTCTCATCGGTTTTCTCCTTGTTTTGGAAGGGTTCCATAAACCAGTCGAAAAGGGGTACATCTATTTCACCATGGCTTTTGCCCTTGGGGTAGAGGGGATTAACATCCGCATTAGGCCGGGTAAACCCCTTAACCTGAACGAGCCCGATATGCCGTTGCTTGATAAGGATGGTGTCGTGATCGAAAAGGGAGAAAAGCGTCCATGACCCAAGTGGGGCCGCCAGGGCCTCAAGTGGAGTTAGGTCCGGGTTGGGTAGACCCTGCTTGTCCCCTTTGCGGCATTCGGTTGCGAGATCGGTTGCTTGACGGTGAGGTCTGTCCTCCCGAAGGGGAGCCCCAAAGGGTTTCCCTCGTTTGCTGCCAAGGATGTGGTTTTGCCTACACGACACCCAGGCCGGAAGGTGAACTTCTCGGATCCTTTTATACCCTTGATTATAAACCGCACCAGAGTCCGCCTCCAACACTTTTATCATCACCCAATCCCTCATCCGGCCGGTTGGTCGCCAAAGATTTACGCAAAGGATTCCCCCCTTTTGGGGAAGGGAGAATGTTGGACTTTGGCTGCGGGTCGGGATCGTACTTGGAACGGATGAAGGCAAAAGGGTGGAAGGTTACCGGGGTCGATGCCAGTGCCAAAATGGCCCATAACCTTTCCCAAAAAGGGTGGGAAGTCTATCCTGGCAGTCTGCCCAATACGGCTTTGCATGGTCGGTCATTCGATCTGATGACCATGTGGCAATCCCTGGAACATGTACCAGACCCTGTGGGATTGCTCCGGGCAGCTTTGGCCTTGTTGGTTCCCGGAGGGAAGCTGCTTATTGCCGTCCCTGCCCTGGATTCATGGAATTTTACAGCGTTTGGCGAGGATTGGCTGGGCGTTGATTTTCCCCTTCATTTTAGCCATTTCACAAAAAAATCCCTCTATGAAACAGCCTTGAAGGCGGGGGTATTGGTTGAGGATATTGGCCGGTTAAACCATGCCTCCTGGATGCGGCAAAGCGCCTTGAAGGCAAGCGTCCGATTGGGGAAAAGGAGACCACTATGGATGCGGCTTTTACAGAACAAAGTTGTTTCCAGGGGGTGGGCCTTCTGGGTCCACCATGTTTTGGGCCGGTCCGATTGCCTGCTTCTCAAGGGATGCAAACCAAAGGAGAGCTTAATCGGATCTTAACCCAACTTGCGCAGATCGGAAATCGTAAAAAATGATTCCAAAAGTCCAACTTGGGTAAACCGGTGCGCCATTTGGAATGTAATTCTTTGCCTATCCCAGCTGTGACTAAATGGTGAAAATGGGTTGATTTTTTCCCTGCCAAGCCTCCCAAACCGGGGGAAATCTCTATCACATTCCGGTTTGAAACCTACCCGATTGGCAACCTGACATTCTCCGTCCCCAATGGTGGCGAGAGGTCCCTTCCGTTCCTAAGATAAGCCTTTATGATAGATCCCAAGGGTGCCCTCCTCTCAAGCGCCCCCAAGAGGTTACGGAATTGACTCCCAAGGAGATCCTGGCATTCGTTCGCCATGAGGCCATTCGGGCCGTGGATTTTCGTTTCATGGACTTTCCTGGTCAATGGAAACACTTTACCATCCCCTCGGAACGCCTTTGTGAGGCAACCTTTGAGGAGGGCCTCGGTTTTGATGCGTCAAGCGTTCGGGGTTGGCAATCGATTAATGAGTCCGATATGCTCGTGGTCCCTGTGCCCGAAACGGCATTCATCGACCCCTTCTGCGCCGAGAAAACCCTTACCCTCATCTGTAACATTCAAGACCCCCTTACCCGGGAGGATTACACCCGCGATCCCCGCAATGTAGCGCGCAAAGCCATCAATCATATGCGAGCTACCGGAATGGCCGATACCGCCTATTTCGGCCCAGAGATCGAATTTTTTGTCTTTGATGACGCTCGATTTGACCAAACCACCCAAGCCGGGTTCTACTTTCTCGACAGCGTGGAGGGGGATTGGAATATGGGGCGGGACGAAAAGCCGAACCTCGCCTCAAAGATCCCCAACCGCCAAGGCTACTTTCCTTGTAAACCAGCTGACACCCATCACGATCTTCGGTCGGAAATGATGCGGGTAATGATTGATGCAGGGCTGCCGGTCGAAGGACACCACCATGAAGTGGCCTCAGGGGGCCAAGGCGAAATCGACATGAGACACGGCCCCCTGGTTGAAACCGCGGATCGGGTCCTCATGTACAAATATATTGTCAAGAATGTGGCCAGGAGGCACAACAAATCCGCAACTTTCATGCCCAAGCCTTTGTTTAACGACAACGGCACCGGGATGCATGTGAATATCTCCCTTTGGAAGGAAGGGGCCAATCTTTTCGCCGGATCGGGATATGCTGGGCTTTCCGAGTTGGGCCGTCACGCCATGGGGGGCATCCTTCGCCATGCGGGAGCTTTGGCGGCGTTCACCAACCCGACGACCCATTCCTACAAGCGTTTGGTGCCCGGCTTTGATGCTCCGGTGACCTTAAGCTACTCTAGTCGCAACCGGTCTGCCGCCGTCCGCATCCCTGTCTATTCGGCCAACCCCCGGAGTAGGCGGATTGAGTTTCGGATGCCCGATGGCTCATGCAATCCCTATTTAGCTTTTGCAGCAATATTGATGGCGATGCTAGACGGTGTAAGAAATCGGATCGACCCGGGGGAACCTCTGGATCGAAACATTTATGACCTTGAACCCGAGGAGTTGGTCGGTGTGCCTCACATTCCCGCTTCCCTGGAAGAGGCCCTTTCGCAGCTGGAAAAGGATTACGAATTTTTGCTTCAAGGTGATGTTTTCACCGAAGATGTCATTCATACTTGGATCAAGTTTAAGCGCAATGAGGAAATTGAGGCGATTCGGATGCGCCCCCATCCCTATGAGTTTGTGCTTTACTACGATACCTGAAAGTCTCTTCCCGGAAAAAAGGTATGTTGGGCAAAGGGCCTGGCAATTTGAACCGGTTGTTAGTTGATGAAAGTGTTCGAAGGAGATTGCATCCCGTGAGTAATGTGCGTCAGAAGGCATTGGAACTTATTGCCAACCAGAACCATATTCTGGACAGGATTGACTTCAAAAAGACTCAACTCAAGGATCTCTTTGGAATCCATGTGTTTAATGAGGTGGCCCAACGGGAACGCCTTCCCAAGCCCGTCTTCAAGGCCCTTCAAAAAACCATCAAACATGGCGACCCCTTGCCCTCCGACATTGCCGATGTTGTCGCCACAGCCATGAAGGATTGGGCCATCGAAGGGGGTGCAACGCACTACACCCACCTGTTTCAACCGTTGACCGGCCTGACTGCCGAAAAGCATGACAGTTTTGTTTCACCCACAAGCGACGGTCGGGCTATCGTCGAATTTTCCGGCAAGGAACTGGTTCAGGGCGAACCCGACGCCTCCTCGTTTCCTTCGGGCGGCCTCCGTTCAACCTTCGAAGCCCGTGGTTACACTGCCTGGGATCCAACCAGTCCCGCTTTCCTCCTCGAAAACCCAAATGGCGCAACGCTCGTCATTCCCACGGTCTTTTTGAGCTGGACCGGCGAAACCCTCGACAAAAAAGCTCCCTTGCTTCGTTCCATGGAGGCGCTTTCCAAACAAGCCCTCCGGGTGCTTAGGCTTTTTGGAAACAAGTCTGCCAAGAGGGTTATCACCACCGTTGGTCCGGAACAGGAATACTTCCTGATCGACCGGAATTTTCATCTGTTAAGGCCCGACCTGATCAATGCGGGACGAAGCCTGTTTGGCGCATCGCCACCCAAGGGTCAAGAACTCGAAGACCAATACTTTGGGGCCATTCCCGAGCGCGTGTTGGCCTATATGGCCGATTGTGAAGCGCAACTTTACAAACTCGGGGTGCCGGTAAAAACTCGCCACAACGAAGTGGCCCCCAGCCAATATGAGATTGCTCCGGTCTTTGAAGACTCAAACCTTGCAACAGATCACAATATGTTGCTGATGGAAGTCCTTAGGAGTACGGCAACCAAGTATGGCTTGGCATGCTATTTCCATGAGAAACCCTTCGCCGGGATCAATGGCTCGGGAAAACACAACAACTTCTCCATGGGCACAGACACAGGAGAAAACCTGCTGAACCCCGGGGACAATCCGCATGACAATGCCCAATTTCTTGTGTTTTGTGTAGCAGTTATCCGGGCTGTTGCCAAGTATCCTGAACTGTTGAGGGTTACTGTGGCTAGCGCCCACAATGACCACCGATTAGGGGCAAACGAAGCCCCCCCCGCCATCATCTCCATTTTCCTGGGGGATATGCTCCAGGACATCATGGAGCAACTTGAAAAAGGACCGGCAACCTCCACCATTCAAGGCGGAACCATGGAAGTCGGCGTGTCCGTCCTTCCCAAGTTTCCAAAGGATGCTGGCGATCGCAATCGCACAAGTCCCTTTGCCTTTACGGGTAACAAGTTTGAGTTCCGTGCCGTGGGAGGTTCCCAATCCATTGCCGAGCCCAACACAGTTCTCAATACCATTGTGGCGGAATCACTTGATTTTGTCGCTACCACGCTTGAAGCTGCCGTAGCAGGGGGGCGGGACCTTAACAAAGCCATTCAGGATCTCCTTTCAGCGATCTTGAAGGATTCGAAAAAGGTCCTCTTCAATGGGGATGGTTATTCAGAAGATTGGCACAAAGAGGCTGAAAAACGGGGTCTCCCCAACCATCGTAACACCATTGATTCACTCCCGGTGATCATTCGCAAAGATACGGTAGACCTGTTTGCCAAGTATAAGGTCTACAACGCCAAAGAACTGGAAAGCCGGTTCAACATTCTTTGCGAAAGTTATGTCAAAACGATTCAGGTCGAAGCAAAGCTGACGGGTTTCATGGGCAAGAATCAGATCTTGCCCGCAGCCATCCGCTATCAAGGTCAACTTGCTGATTCCGTAAATGCCACAAAGGCGGCGGGCGTTGAACCCGCAGGATCCCTTGATCTGCTCAAAACCCTGGCCAGTACCATCGGTGAATTCACCAAAGCGTTGCATCATCTTGAACACGAACTCGGCCACCAGGCCGAAGGTTCCCTTCACCACCATGCAAAACATTGCCGCGAGAAGCTTCTGGTGGCCATGAATGCCGTTCGCGTTTTGGGGGACAAGCTGGAAACCCTTATCGCCGACGACCTCTGGCCTTTGCCCACTTATCGTGAAATGTTGTTTATCAAGTAATCCAAACGGGGCGATCTGGGGGCATTGGCCCCTGGATCCTTCCAGTCTGTATCGTCTCGGAATCGGGTGCTGGTTTCATGGCTGAAATTGTCCAATTTGATCCACGCACCCGTTTCATCAAACTCTCCTACTCCCGTAATATCCTGCTGTTGATTGGGAGTTTCCTGATCGGGTGGAACAGTTGGGTTTTGATCAGCCTGCCTCAAATGATGGGGCGGGAACCGGAGATGCCCTGGTTTGTCCTTCGGGAAGAAATCCTCAAACAGGCGGGCAAAAATATCGATGCTGATCCTGAAAAGGCGATTCACGCCCTTCGGGAAAAAGATGTCAGGGAGTTTGCCAAATATGAGGCAACCGCCCGCAATGCAATCCAGGCAGAAAGAAAGCTCCTTGAGGCCACTTTATTGGAGAAAAGCCCACCTGTTTCATGGGCTGGGATCGCCACGGGAACATTCACCCTGATAGCAGCATTTTTCCTGCCATGGATGGCGGGGGCCCTGGCGGTGGTTGCCTCGTTTTTATTTCTTTCCACTTGCGGAGTGGAAATATACCAATTTGGATCAAGTGGCCTACTCAACGGAATCATCATCAAGCTAGTCTGCCTGGTCCTTTATTTTTACGCCGCACGATTTGCCCTGGAGGCAGAAACGGGCCACCAGGTGAAATAGCAAATCTATCCCGGGCCCACCACGGTCGTTTTGGATCCTGATGGGATTTCCTCAAGCTTAAGGCAAATATTCCAGATCGCTTAAATCTTTATGGCGACCGCTCGCCCTTTTGTTTTTTCTCAAATCGGGCAGGGCTATTAGTTGGATCATTTCCCCATCTATTGGAACAATCAAACGGCTGGGGTAACATTCCTCGAAAACAACTCCCGAAATACCCGTGTGGATTTCAATCCGAATAGGGGGCAAACCCAAGCGGATGATTTGATCAGGCTTTAGAAACAACCCGGGGGAAAGCTCTGGTACAGAAAACCCAAATTCCTCAAGTGACTCTACCAGCCTTTTTGCATTGGCAGGTTGGAGGGAGACCCAAACATCGAGATCATATGTCGCCCGAGGGTAACCATGGTAAGACACGGCGTAACCACCAACTACCAAATATTCAACCTGGCGTCTGTTCAACAACCTCAAAAACTCTTTGAAGTCGTTCGGTAGCACGATATCCATAGTTGTTGCGGCGGAGCCGTTCCAAATGGCGAAGGCGTTCCAAAGGCGGTTGGGTTAACCAATAGCCTGGTTCATCCGAGGTCGCATCCAATGACACCACGGAAAAGGCCGTCCGATCAAGCCTTGGTTTAGTGGGTTCATTATCCATACCCTATTTTAACAGGGAATCCCTGTGGCACAATAGGGAATTTGGCCGTACCCATCTCCCCGGAATTGCTGGTAAAAATCCTTGCGTCAAAGGGTTTAGGACTTACGCGGTTGCCCAGAAATTGGGATTTTGGGTAGACTTAACATTGTCCCAAAATACCAATTCTATCCATTTTCCGGTGGATTTGGCCTTATATTGATCCAACTGCGTAAGTCCTAGGGTTGTAGGATACCTTCGGTCTTTCACGCATCAATCCATGCAATACCAAAGGAAGGAATCCTCTCATGCCAACATCCCTTGTTGCCAAACTCGCCTCGATAATCGACCATGCGGTGCTTGCTCCTTTGGCAACTACTGGAGACCTGGAATGCGCATGTATAAAGGCAAGGGAATATTCAATCGCCTCTGTCTGTGTAAAGCCATGGATGGTGGCAGGTGCCGCTACTCTTCTTAGAGGATCGGGGGTGGTGGCAAGCACAGTGATCGGTTTTCCGCAGGGGGGTATGCACCCACGGATAAAATTGGCCGAATCAGCCCAAGCCTTGGCCGATGGAGCGGGCGAATTGGACATGGTGGCCAACCTGGGTTGGGTGGCGGGTGGTGATTGGACCAAGGTTTTTGATGAGGTTCATGCCATTGCAAAGCTATGCCATCGCAACAAGGCAAAGCTCAAAGTGATATTGGAAACCTGCCTTTTGACGGAGGAACAAAAGCGGAAATTGTGTGAAGTGGCAGCAGAAGCTGGGACGGATTTTGTCAAAACCTCAACCGGTTATTCCACCGCCGGTTATACCAGGGATGACCTGCTCCTGATGCGGGCCTCGGTGCCGACACATGTGGGGATCAAGGCCTCCGGCGGTGTTCGTACCCTTGGCCAAGCCATGATCCTAATGGAGGCAGGTATCAACCGCATCGGTACTGGGTCGACCTGGGCCATTCTGGAGGAGGCGAAAAAGGCAAAGAGGTTTGAACCCTGAGTATTATTCGACCTTTAAAAGTTCGACTTCGAATACTAAATCGGCAAGGGGAGGGATCACCCCTCCGGCTCCACGCGTTCCGTAGGCAAGGGTATGGGGAATATAAAGGGTCCGCTTGCCGCCAATTTTCATCCCAACCACCCCTTCATCCCATCCCTTGATCACCCGGCCTGCTCCCAAGGGAAATTGAAAAGGGTCTTTGCGGTCCAAACTCGAGTCGAATTTCTTGCTGTTTTTTTGGAGTACCCCGAGGTAATGAACGGAAACTTTTTTCCCGGCCACGGCAACCTCACCCGTTCCCACTTTGGTGTCGACATAGCGAAGGCCACTTTCCGTTTTCACCGCATCGGCCGGGATTTTTATCTCTTCCCATCCCTTGCCGCTGGCTTTTTTCAGCTCCACATCAAACACAAGGTCGGCATTGGCAGGAATATCACTTCCCGCACCACGAACGCCATAGGCCATTTCGCTTGGTATATAAAGCCTCCGCTTGCCACCGACTTTGAGACCCACCAGCCCCTTGTCCCAACCTGGAATCACCTCGCCCGCACCCAAATTGATGGTGAATGGTTCGCCACGATCAAGGCTTGAATCAAATTTTTTGCCATTGGCCATAAGCATTCCGGTGTAGTGTACCGTAATGGACATACCGGCCTTGGCTTCGACACCATCCCCTACTACTGTATCTTTGTATTTGAGTCCTTTTTCGACTACTTTGGCATCTGCCTCGATTTTGATTGAGTTCATGGCATCATCCGGGTTTGGCTGACAGCCCACAACGGGATGCAGCCACGCAACCAAGACCAAGGTCGCCGCAAAAGAACGCATTCGCATGAGAGTCTCCTTTTCCTTTATTATCATGAAACATTGGGCCAATGTCACCCCCCGAGGCCAGGGTGGATAAAAACCGGAAGGGTTCAGGATGCGAAATGAACAATCCCCAAAAAAACAATCCGCTTCACGGGATCACCCTGGAAGCCCTGTTAACCGAATTGGTGGAAGTTTATGGTTGGCAGGAATTGGGAGGCAAGATCCCCATCAACTGTTTCAACCATGAACCCAGCCTTGCCTCAAGCCTCAAGTTCCTTCGCAAAACCCCATGGGCAAGGAAGAAAGTCGAAGATCTCTATTTGTGGCATTTGAAGCATTAACCCAAGTTACCCGGTTTCCCGGGAAAAAGTCCAATCAGACTGCAAAAGTTGGGACACCCTGCCGTTTTGAACTCGACATGCTCCCAATTCCCGGGAAAAAAACACGGCCATGGTTCCAAAAGAGGTTAAAAATTCTTGGAAAATCACTCCAACTGCGTAACTTGGGTTAGGGCTTTGGCTTGCCTAGTGTTTTTCATCCTCCGATGGAGCCGGAATACGGTTGAAAATCAGAGTTCGAGGGGTGAATACAGGAGTTGGGATCCCCTTAGGTCACTACCGCTATCGCAGATCAGGCCCTCATGACGCCTTCCCAACCAAAATTCCGTTGGGAAGGATTTTCAGGGATGCCAACGGAACATAAGCATCGTTAACCGCCTCGTGTCCTTACAACCTTAGATCCCCAGCCAAAGGATAGCCTCCAAATGCTTCGGCGACCGAATTTAGCCGTGCTATTTCAGGAGGCCAATATCGCAGGCTTTGCCTGCACATCTGCGCTCCAGGAATTTTTCCACTCATTTGATCCCGTTTTTCTTGACCTTTTTCTTGTTTTTTGCTAGCATTCGAATCAGCCAGTCAATCTCTCCCATTTGACTTTGGGCCTTGCCGTGTTCCGCCTTCGCATTCTTTCCCGGTTCAAACATCTTAAATCTCTTTGTTTCAAAGGGATGAGGCGGATAACTAATCCCTTTACTGTATGCGTTCACGGGATTTTGAGATTTTAGTTGACACGAATGGGTCTTTCCAGCGATACCAGCTGGCATGCAGTCACCCGACATACTTTCGGAAACGGAACACGATCTCGAGACTTTACTCAGATGTGCCAGGGAGGAGA
>SYLG01000139.1 GCA_005808665.1 Planctomycetia bacterium
AAATATCAAGTAACTTGGTCGGGACTACATGCCGTTTTGAACTCGACATACTCCAAATTCCCGGGAAAAACATCAATCAGGGTCCCAAAAAAGACCAAAAAATCGTAAAAAATCACTCCAACTGCGTAACTTGGGTTAAAAGGGCCACGACCCCATTTGGGGATGGAATGAGGGAATAAAAAAACCGGGCTCCTGCGAGGCCCGGCCTTTTTGTTTAAGCGAAATCGATCGCCTACTTGCCTGGCCTGGGGATCTCCATCGGCAAAGGTTGGGCAAACAACGCCAACGCCTTGAGGTCAAGGGATGCCAATTGGGCCGAAGCCTGGGCCAGGCCCGGATCGTCGATTCCCCTAAAACCGCCGACTGTGACGATGCTGCTGTTTCGGGTGTGCAGGACATGGGCCTCAAACTCCAATCGCCGCAAAACTCTGGCGGTTTCATGGGCCTGGAGGGCCGAGGCATTAAGGGCTTCACCGGGTTTGTTGGGGCCAAATCCGAGTTTTTCAAGAATGCTCCCCCCGGCATTGGGGGTGATGGGTTGGGTTAGCGTTGCTCCACGATACTCTTTGACCGCAAGGGTCCAAGCGGATTTGTTTTTAAGCAGACTGTAACTCTCCTCCGCATTGAGTTTGATCAAAAACGGATCGAATTTGGGTTTATCCTGCTTTTCAGCAGGAACGGTCGGGTTGCGGGTGGCAAAGCTCTTGGTGAAAGGGTTGACTTCTTCGCGGCGGACTTCCACCCCTTTGCCCGGAACGGGAACATAGACACTTACAATGTCCGAGGTGGCTTTGTTGCCATCCAATTGGATCCTGGGCGGGGCCAGCTTTTTGACCTTGTCCAATTGGGACCTTGCCTGATCAATCGTGGCGAATCCCCCAATGAGGACGGCACATTGTTCGGTGACCCGAACCGTCCGCTTTTTGGGACCTCGTTGTTCTTCGGGAATGTTTCGCCAGGTCTCATATTCTTCACGGACTTTCCGCCGTTCATCCTCTCCCCGATTAAAAACATAAGCAGGCAATTTGTCCCGCTCCCGAAGGGTTTTGCAGCATTGCCTGGCCATTTCCACAGCATCATTTCCGGAATAACTTGCGGCACAAACCAACCATGGCCCCGCATTTTTGTTCAGGACCCATTCCACCGGAATTTCAGACTTGGTTTCCCCATCCGCCACCAAAAGGGTCCCGCCGACCGTCAAGGAAACCATGATTCCCAGTCCGCCCCATACCCGACGGGACAAAACCCTTCCGGTCAGCCATGAGGTGATTCCTTTCGTTGCCATAGCTTCCATCTCCCCTGTTTTCCTTGCCTTTTGGATACCCATTTCCGGGCAATCCTCGGGCTTTGGGGCCCAGATACCCTGGGAAGCGGCAAAAATCCAGAGGGATTTCCTCAAGTTTCAAAGAAGAAGGGTCGGGGTTTGGAAGGAATAAAAAAAACCAACCCAATGATTCCGGGAACCCCGACAACCAAAGTCCAGTTTCCGACCTAAGGCATGGGAAATTGTTTCAAAAAGCGGGTCTTGAAGGGGTTTTCCCCGGGGGTTTTGGCGTCTTCGTTTACCAAATGGGGCAATATGCTTGTCCACCATGCCTCGTAGGCGGCCCCCATCGACTCCACCACCTCGGGCTGCTCCCTGGCAATATCCCTGCTTTGACCCGGGTCTTTGCCCAGGTCATAAAGTTGCCAGGCTTTTTTCCCCTGGGGGGTGGGCTGGACAAGGGTATAGGGTCCCAACCGAACTGCACAATTGGCAAATTTCGCCTCCATGGCTTTGCCCTTGGGCCACCGGCCCGTGTGGGAGAAAAGGTGGCGGTCGGGCCATGGCTGGCCCGAATGGGTCAAAAGGAGTTTCAAGCTCCTTCCCTCAACCTGTTCTTTTTCGGCTTGGGAGGGTGCGATACCTGCCAAATCAGAAAGGGTGGGCATCAGGTCGATATGGGCCGTGGTGGCGGAAATGGTTTTGGGTGTCAGGGTGCCTGGCCAGCGAAAAAAACAGGCCCCACGGGTGCCCCCACGCCAAACGGTTACCTTGGCGCCTCGCATCCCGGCGTTGAATCGCTTGGTACCCACCGTGCCGCCATTATCGTTCATGAAAACAATAAGGGTTTCCCGGTCGATGCCGGTTTTTTCCAAATACGCCAAAAGGTCACCCACCCGGTCGTCAATGTTGGCGATCATGCCGTAGAATTTCGCCTCATCCGGGGTGCATTTATCCCGATAGCGGTTTTCATCTTCCGGTCGCACCTGCAAAGGACTATGCGGGGCATTGGTGGCAATCCAGGCAAAAAAGGGCTTCTTGTCCCTTTGCATCCGGTCGATCCAACGGGTTGCTTCGCCAAAAAACAGGTTGGTGCAATAACCTTGGGTTTTTTCAAAGTGGTCATTGTGCCAAATATGGGGGTCGAAATAGCGGTTACCCGGGGCGTCTCCGCAGCTACCGATATAAGACTGGCCGATGCCTCCGCCGCCATGGATGAACACTTCTTCAAAGCCACGCTTGCCGGGCATATGATCATCCTCATCGCCCAAGTGCCATTTGCCAAAGATCCCCGTGGCGTAGCCCCCCCGTTTCATGGTTTGGGCAAGTGTGAAGGCATCGGTCCTAAGGCGTTCCCTTTCAAAAATGGTGTGGGTAACCCCATTCCTGAATTCATGCCGACCGGTAAGCAGCGCACTCCGGGTGGGGGAACAAGTGGGGCTTACCAGGTGATCGTCCAGCCGGACCGATTCCCGGTGCAGCCTATCGAGATGGGGCGTTTTCAGAATGGGGTGGCCATGAGCCGAAAGGTCGCCATAACCTTGGTCGTCGGTGAGAATAACGATGATGTTGGGTGGGACGCTTTGGCTGGATCCCGTGCAAAGAAGAAAAACCAGCAGCGAAGGAAGCTTCATGGGATTTCCCTTCCAAACCGGAACAAACAAAAAGCATAGGAGTAAAAAAAGCCGAAGGCGCTGGGCGCATTCGGCTTGAATGGTTCAGAAATCGGCAACAAATCCTACTTGTGAAGGTCGTGACAGGCCTTGCAGTTGTTGGCTTTCTTGACCTGCTCGGCGGCATTCTTTTTGCCGGCCTGGAGGTTTTTGGCCGCTTTCAGCAGGGCACCGGTTTTCTTTTTCCAATCCTCTGCATCACCTTTGGGACAGGGGTTTTCGGCCAAGGCGGTGGCGTATTCAACCAGTTTGTCTTTTTCATCGGCGGTTCCCTTTTCGCCACAGGCGGCCTTGCATAACCCGTCCTTTTGGACCGCCTTCATGACCTCCTTGATGGTGTATTTGGGTTCTTTGTTGAACGCTGTGGCGCTAAGGCCAATCATGGAAACCAAACCGGCAGCGAATGCTCCGGCAACCAAACTGCGCACATTGAACATGGATCCCTTGTCCTTTTAGATGAGTTGAGGAGGGTAAACCCCAAGAGGGGGGCCTCTGCCTATATAGGAAAAAATCTTTTGTTTTTCCACCCTCCCTGAAAAAAGGGTGATTCCTTAAAAAAGGCTTTTCTTTTCAGGGCTAAAAATACGCTGATTTTCAACCGGTTTATTTGCTCCGATCAAGAGAAGTTGCATCCGGGCGGCCCAAAAGCTGGGTACCCGCCAGGCTGATGGGGTCCTCATCCACCGGTTGGACTTCTCCAGCTGGCTTTTGGTCCGAATCAGACTCCTTTCGTAACGAGGCGGGAATCCGGAAAAAGAGATTGGGGAACGCCATGGTACAGGTCCGTTTGAGGTTTTCCTTGGTGGTAAATTCCGCAGTGAGTTGAACCCCATTGCTGGTGGAAAACCCCAACCCCACCGTGAAGGTGTTTTTGGGTTTTGGATCGGGAACTTCGGTAACCCGAACGCCTGCCCCTGCGGGCTGGGCAGGGTCAACCTTGGGTTTTTCGATTCTGGTTTGGTTGATGAACAGGGCGGGGTTGGCCTGGGTTTCGCTTTTTTTGATATTTGCCAGGATTTTCGCCTGGGTTTTGTCCTCGGCACCCAAGGTGCCAAGGGCCAAGGGTAAAGCCAAACTCGCCAATAGCAATCGGTACGGCATCAAAAACTCCTTATTGGATCCTGAAATCAAACATCAACCATTCTGTCAAACATCAACCCATGGGTTTCAAAAGGTGGTGAACCAAGGCAGGTGGAAAATTGGCCAAAATTAACCGGGTGGACGATCCCATTCGCTTGCGAATCTCTCCGGTTAATCTCCCAATCCCTTTGAGCCTTAGACGCGTTTTTGAACCTACAAAAGGCAATTTAAGCGTCTGGATGGCCCAATATTCGAAATAGGAAAGCCTTCCTCCCGGTTTGAGAAGCCCCTCCAGGGCATCAAACATTTTTCCAACCAGTTCCGAATCGAAATTGTTGAACGGCAGGCCGCAAAGGATCGCACCGTATTCCCCTTTTCCGGGAAAGGTGACTATGTCCCCTTCGATCACCTGAATCTGGTGGCGATGGGCCGAAAAATCGTCATCCTTGGCGACCAATTCGGACATGGTCCTGGCAAAGGAGGGATTGATTTCCAAGGCATCGAGCGTGTCCCCCTGGATCATTCGTTTGGCAATGATGCGGGTCACCGATCCAATGCCTGGGCCCACTTCGAGGATTTTGAGAGGTTTACGGTGGGGAATGCCCAACTGTTTGGTTAATTCCATTGCCAAATATTTGCCGCTTGGCAACAATGCCCCGGTGGTGTGAAAATTGCGCCTGGATTCCGCCAAAAATGTTTTTGTTCGGCCCGATAAAACCATGAAATCCTCCAAAAGGGAAGGCCTTTTCCCTCCTCAAGTCGGGAGGATGACTCCCCCTCCGGGAAAGATCCAACCCCACCCAATCGGCAAAGAAAGGCAAATGACCCTGCTCCTTTTAAAGAGATACCAAATTGGGTAACCCGCCCCATAGCTTGACCATGGGATGGAAACAAGACCAACAAGGGCATTCAAGGATCTGCGTGGGTCAAAGGGTGAGCCAAAGAGGCTACTTGGCTCCCATTCCCCTCATTCCTTCCGGGCGGGGATCGGAAAGGGATCGGGCGTAAGTTTTGGACAGGTGGCCCACAATCCCTTTAAATCCATTTCGGTCAAGCCACCGGTAAATGGATTTGGGATGCATTTTGATACCCCATTTGGTTTTCATGGCCTGGACAATGGCGGGCCCGGTCCAATGGTTTTTGTTCAACCCGAAAGACCTGGGATGGTTTTCCAGAAGGATCTGGACCTCCCTGAGGTGGGTGGGATTGGATAATTTGGGATGTCCGTTTTGGTGCTTGGCAAGCAAGCCACTCCGACCTTGAGCCCGGAATATCCGGACCCAAAGACAAACCGCTTGCAAACTCACCCCCAGCTGCAAAGCAATTTGGGGGGAGGGAATCCCGCCCAGAAATAAATCGATGGCCTGGAATCGAATCTGTTCCTGGAGTTTTTTGGTGGCTGATCGGTCCATTTCGGGGCACTCCGCTTAAAGGAAGCCATTAGGAAAAAGCTCGCTTTGCCTACAAAAGCGTACGCCAACCGAAAATGTCCAAAAATATTTTGGATTTTTCAAAATAAAGGAAATCAGGGTCGCTTGGCGACTGATTTTCGGGAGATTGGGAGGTTGAAAAGAAAAAAGTAACATTGCGCCATTTAGTAACAGGGAAATATGGCCTACCGCAAAAGTTCTGCAACACAACACCGGAAATATAAACCCAGGAGAAGGTTCCGATCATCGCTCATGTTTTCCAGTTTCTTTTCGG
Organism: Planctomycetia bacterium; assembly: GCA_005808665.1. Classification (GTDB taxonomy): domain Bacteria; phylum Planctomycetota; class Planctomycetia; order Gemmatales; family Gemmataceae; genus SYLG01. The sequence goes on from SYLG01000139.1 coordinate 5,722, forward strand.
TTAGCCCAAGTTACGCAGTTGGGACCACGAAAACCTGGTTTTTCCCGGGAAAAAGTCAAATCAGCCTGCAAAAGTCGGGACTACAAATCCCCTTTTCCCGGGTCCGGTTCAAGCCTTGGCTTCCTGTTTTCCTTTTGAATTCAAC
>SYLG01000140.1 GCA_005808665.1 Planctomycetia bacterium
CAGGCCCCAGACATGGATTGGCATGCCACCTTCCTATTTTCACCGGCGTATGTTTTTAACGCCAACGGCGTGGCACCATACCAGCCTGGGGCAACGCCCCAGGTACCCATTCCCAAATTCACAAAGGGCTGAAAGCCCGAGCTATCCCATTCCTCAGTCTCTTGCCAATCAGGATCAAACGCCTTGAAACAGAACCTGTACAGAGGATTTGTAGTCCCGACTTTTGCAGGCTGATTTAACTTTTTCCCTGGAAAAACACGGTTTTCATGGTCCCAACTGCGTAACTTGGGTTAAATCCATTTGTTGAAGTGATGCGGGGTGGATTGACTGAAAACCACCTTGTGGCGGTCCTTTTGGGTTCCAATGAATTTAATCAGGGATTGACCGATCAGGCATTTGTTCAAAAACTTTACGAAATCGTTCTTGATCGGGTTTTGGACGCTGAGGGTAATGAGGACCACATGATTGGTTTGAATCATGGAGTTACTCGTCAGGCATTGGCGGAATCATTCCTGCAAAGCCGGGAGTATGCAGAAAATGTGGTGGACCAGGAATTTGAATCCCTACTTGGTCGTAACGCTTCGATTTCCGGACAGGCAGAATGGGTCCAATATTTGGAAAAACCAAGTGTTGAGGCTTCGGTTGTGGTCGAAAAGGTCTTAGGATCCTCGGAAGGGGTAAACCGTTTACGCACCATGAATCTCCTTGGGACTCCTAACCCAAGTAACGATCAGGTTCCAATTTCGCTTTTAATTGAAGTGTTTCCGTACGAAAAGGAACCAAATCCCTGGGACAAATATAGAATTCCCGGTGGGGAACTGCCTCCTAGGGATAATGATGACTCCATACGAATCCGTCCCTATCCAAATCATCCATTTGTTCCAGGCTAAGGGAAAGGATGGGTTGGGTTGGAGTATGGACCGGTTAGTAGGTAGGGGCAATAGCCAATCCCAGATTGGATTTCTATCCTTCCTAATGTGGATCCCAAAATGAAAGGATAAAAGGAGCAAAAAGGGAACCCTGTTCTTTGCAGTCTTTCCCTTTAATTGAGGAGTTTTTTTAAAATCACCTAATCGGGAATGGGTGCCTTGCCAGGAAGGATGACAATTTGAAGCGGATCGTCCACCTGAATTCTTGGTTTCCCTTCGAATAATTTGACTACCCCTGTTACCCTAACTTTTTTTCCTGCAAAATGTTTATCCAAATCGTCAATTTTATTCACTTTTCCGTATTGGATTTTGGCGGGTTTTGGGAGAATGATGGTAAAATTTTTCGGATCTTTAAAGTCTTTTTCAGAATTGATATAAAAGTTATTGTTTCCGCCCGTTGATCCAACCTCGAATTCCACACAAAACCGTTCCCCCAATTTCTTGATTGCCTCAGCAGGTGGCCCAATTGGAACGAGTTTATCCTTTACAGTTTGGTGAAATAATCCCAGGCAAACGATCAATGGAAAAAGAGACATTGCCTAACTCCCTGGGGTGAATCGCTTACTTATGATTACATAGGACAAGACCGGGTTTGGAACAGGTCAACAAGAAAGCTCTTGTTCAAGAAATAGTGACTTTCTCCAAACGGGAAGGTAGAATAGTTTTACCTCCCAAGGTGTCCCAACCAGCGGCTCACCCACTCAAATCCAATTGACGCTGTCATTGTTTTTGGGGCCAGTAAAACGAATTACCCAGCCAATAATCAGGGAAAACGATAATGAAACCCCTTTCCATTCTTTTCCTTTTGGTTTTAGGGATCGGTCTGTTTTCACCCGCAGTGGGACAAGTCTCAAGGCGAAGTGAAACCAGGGAATTTGACTCCAATGCCAAGACATTTATCAACCAATATTGTTTGAAATGCCATACGACTGAAAAACGGGAAGGGGAGTTGGACCTTGAAATCCTCCTGAAGCCCGGTCAAGCAAATAAACCGGGAAATGCCAAAATTTGGCGAAAAGTTCGGGAAATGCTGGATACTGCCGAAATGCCCCCCAAAGAAAGCAAACAACCCAAGGCGGCCGACAAAGGGGCATTTACCAACTGGCTTAAGAATTTTTTGGATGACCTGGCAAAATCAACTGCCGGTGACCCTGGCCAGGTGGTTTTGCGCCGCTTGAACAATGCCGAATATACCTACACCGTTTCAGATCTTACCGGAATTGCTTTAAACCCTGTAAAAGAATTTCCGGCCGATAGTGCCGCAGGCGAAGGGTTTACCAATACGGGAAATGCCCTGGTTATGTCTCCGGCCTTATTGTCCAAATACCTGGGTGCAGCCAAAAAAATCTCTGAACATGCGGTCTTGCTGCCGGATGGTATTCGTTTTTCACCATTCACTACCCGCCGCGATTGGACGAATGAGATCCTGGAGCAGATTCGCACCATATATCGCAAGGAAACAGAAACACTTAGTAGTGCAAGGGCTAATTTACAGGGCATCATTTTCGATACCAATGATGGGGGAAAATTGCCATTGGATCGATACATAACCGCCTCGTTGGTTCACCGAAATGACCTTAAGGCAGGTAAAATCACCCTGGCCCAGGTCGCCAAGGACAATCGCTTAAACCTGCTTTATTTAACCTCGCTTTGGAATCTATTTCAGCGCAAGGATCATTTACCCCTTTTAGGTCGAATTCAGGAAATTTGGTCCACCGCAAAAGTTGGGGAGGAACAAACGGTTCAAGCCGAAATTGCCTTTTGGCAAGGAGCCCTGACAAAATTCCAAAGCGTTGGTCATATGAAGCCTTGGATGGTATCTGTAAACCCCTTCAAGGAACGCGAAGAGTTTCGTACCAAACTAGTAGCAAATAGGTCCATGGATAATTGTCAACTGTTCATGGTCGCCGCAGAGGTCAATAGTCCCTTGAACGATTTTGTGGAATGGGAAAATCCACGCATTCTCATTCCTGGAAGGGAAGATATTCCCCTTCGAAATGCCGGTTTTTTTACCCAAATGGCTCGGGAGAAACGAACCAAACTATTTGTATCCAGCCAAGGTGCCTTACAAGCGGCAGAGGTAGCCCTTTCCTCCCTAAAAGGTTGGGACATTGGCCAATTAGCGGATCGGTTTCAAATTCCCAGGGATGATTTGGAGCTTTGGTTTGGTTTTTTGGGAATTCGCCAAAACCAGACACTTAGCCTGACCCATTTCAAAAACAAATTATCGAATGGCGGGTACAATTTCGTAAATGGTTGGGGAAGCCCCGAAACGCCTAGCATAATGGCCAATTCCTCCAATCAAATGGTTCGAATTCCCGGTGATTTGAAAGGCAAAGGGGTTGTGGTACATCCATCCCCCAGCCTTTCCGCCTGTGTCGGTTGGCAAAGCCCATCGACAGGAACCTACACCATCGAGGCGAAAACCACCCACGCCCACGTCGGTTGTGGCAATGGGGTTACCTGGTCCCTGGAAATTCGAAGGGGAGCCACCCGCCGAAAAATGGATGGGGGGATTGCCCACGGTTCCCAATCCATCAAAACGGGACCATTTAAAAATGTCTCGCTCCAAAAAGGGGATTTGGTTTCCCTAATTATCGGGCCAAGGGACAACAACCATTCTTGTGATCTGACGGATGTGGAATTGATCATTCAAAACCAGGAATCCAAAGAGTTGAAATGGAACCTGACTTCCGATGTAACCGCAAATATCCAGTCCGCCAATCCCCATGAGGATTCCTTGGGTAATTCCGGAATTTGGCATTTTTATACGGAACCGATTATTCCTGGATCAGAATCGGCAAACGCCATTCCCCCCGGATCACTCCTGGATTCCTGGCAATCCGCAACCGATCCCAAGGAACGCACCCAATTGGCCCAATCCTTTCAACAATTGCTAACCAAGGGACCAAACAAAGGGACAACCCTACCCAATGTCAAACTATTTCAAAGCCTTTCCTCACTTTCCGGGCCTCTCCTGGGGCAGTGGAAACCGAAGTTGACCTCATTATTGGACACGGCTCCAGGCGGGGGTCCAATCTTGGGAGTCGATCCCTCGCATTTTGGCAAACATCCCAACGGGGAAGCGGTGGATGCTTTCAATATTTGCGTGCAAGCTCCCAAACTGATCGAAATCAATCTGCCAGCGGATTTGTGGGAAGGGGCCACCTTTGCCACCTCAGCAACCCTTCATGGGAAAACAGGAAAAGAAGGAAGTGTTCAGCTTCAGGTACTCACTAAAAAAACTGCACAAATGCTGGGAATGCAACCTGGTTTGCCCATTATTGTCAAAGATGGGTCGGAGACAAAAAAACAATTTGAGCAAGGTTTTGAAGCCTTTCGGAAAGCGTTTCCAGCCGCAGTGTGCTACACCAAAATCGTTCCCGTGGATGAGGTGGTTACCCTAACTTTATACCATCGGGAAGATGAACCCTTTCAAAGATTGCTTTTGACCCCTGAACAAAACATCCAATTGGATCGCTTGTGGAAGGACCTTCATTATGTAAGTCAGGATGCATTTGCGGAGGTAGATGCTTTTAATCAACTCATGGAGTTTGCAACCCAAGACAGCAATCCAGCCCTTTTTGAACCCTATCGAAAACCCATTTTGGCATCGGCAGAAGCCTTAAAAAAACAAATGGTGAATACGGAACCCCAACACCTTGAGGGAGTCCTCCGTTTTGCGGCCAAGGCTTACCGCCGCCCATTAACCAAGGGCGAAGATAGCGAACTTCGTGCCCTTTATAATGGGCTTCGAAAACAGGATATTCCTCATGATGCTGCTATCCGCCTTTCCCTTGCTCGTGTATTCGTTTCGCCTGCCTTTCTTTATCGGTTGGAAAAAGCAGGGGAGGGAGAGGTTGCTACAAGGGTAACGGCGCAGGAACTGGGATCCAGACTCAGTTACTTTCTGTGGTCCTCAACCCCGGATCAAGCCCTTTTGGACGAAATACAATCAGGAAACCTTCAAACATCAGAAAACCTTCAGAAACAGGCGAAGCGAATGATTCAAAGCCCTTTCACCCGAAGACTGGCTACCGAATTTGCCTGCCAATGGTTGCATATTTATGATTTTGACAAACTCGACGAGAAAAGCGAAAAGCATTTTCCAGAGTTTAATCAATTGCGATCCGAAATGTATGAGGAATCCATCCGTTTTTTCACCGACTTTTTTCAAAACGATCGGTCCATCCTATCCATCCTCGATGCGGACCACACCTTTGTAAATGAATCCTTGGCCAAATTTTATGGATGGGACACGCAAGGCCAAAAAGGGTGGTTTAGAGTCGATGGACTCCGCAAAAAGGGAAGGGGAGGCATCCTTGGCATGGCAACCACCCTTGCCAAACAATCGGGAGCATCCAGAACGAGTCCCATTTTGCGAGGCAATTGGGTTTCTGAAGTTTTGTTGGGGGAAAGGCTACCCAGGCCGCCCAAAGATGTGCCAAAACTGCCGGAGGATGAAACCCAAACCCAAGGATTAACGGTACGCCAATTGGTCGAAAATCACTCCAGTGACTCCCGTTGTGCGGTGTGTCATGTCAGGATTGATCCCTTTGGTTTTTCCCTGGAATCGTTTGACCCAATTGGGCGTTTCAGAACCAAAGACCTTGGAAATCGGCCAATTCAAACAAAGTCTGTCCTTCGGGATGGTCAGGAAATCGACGGAATATTGGGGCTTAGGGACCACCTATTGGGACCCCGTAAAGATGCGTTTGTACGCCAATTTTGCAAAAAACTTTTGGGTTACGCTCTCGGCAGGGAAACTCAGCTTTCCGATGAACCCCTCCTGGCCAAAATCCATGCGGACCTGGCAAGGAATGACTATCGGGTTTCCATTGCCTTGGAGGCCATTGTCACAAGTGACCAATTCCGAAATATCAGGGGGAAACTCGATACAAAAGACTAAATCAATGAAATTCCTCGCCCAAGGCCTGATGGTGAATTGCCCCATTATCCAAGGATTTTCTGGATCCTCCAATGACCCCTATAGGGTGTTGAATGGATTAGACTTGTTAGCTATTTCGGCATCACTGCACTTGGCGTCCGTTTCCTATTCCGGATTTTAAAGGAAGGGTAGGGCCAGGCTCCCTTTCCATTTGACCAAGGCATCCAAATCGAGTCCTATTTCGAAGGTCCGGACTTACCAAAGGCTAGGTAGAAAATCAGTAATTCCCGGCTTCAAAAAAAAGATGCGCCCTGATTTACCCATTGTGAAAGGTCTCCTGTTGAGACACTGTTTTTGGTTGAGCGACAGGCGGTAATATGCGATCAAAGAGTGGTTCAGAGGTGGTCCTGAACCGAC
>SYLG01000141.1 GCA_005808665.1 Planctomycetia bacterium
CGAACCAAATGTAGGCGAGAGATTGAAACATGGGCCTCTTGTTCCCCACCGAAATTCAACCCCTCAAACCAAGGCAAATGGTTTAAATCCGTTCAGAGGATCTCTGAACAATTGCAAACCCCATTGTTAAAAACGCACAAGTAGCGGGAAATATCAAGTAACTTGGTCGGGACTACATGCCGTTTTGAACTCGACATACTCCAAATTCCCGGGAAAAACATCAATCAGGGTCCCAAAAAAGACCAAAAAATCATAAAAAATCACTCCAACTGCGTAACTTGGGTTAGGAAAAAACGAATCACCCCCCCCAAGGACAATTGTCCAATGGCCCATCCCGATCGAGACTTCTACCGATCAACCCCCGTCCGGGCAAATTGGGCCATGAGTCGATTGCCGATCCGTTCCCTCATTCCCATTGAAAGGAAAAAACAGGCTCAATAACCCAAGAATTCTTCCACCTCCTTTCTGGTAGGTAGCCCTCGCTGAGCCCCCAGGTGCCTAGCTTTGAGGGATGCTGCGGCTGCTGAGAATTTTAATCGGTCACCAAGCCCCATCCCCGATGAAAGGCAAGCCGCATAAACTCCATGGAACGCATCTCCGCAGCCCGTACTGTCCACAACATTTACAGGGTAAGCAGGAAATGGAAAACAACTCCCTTCAGCAACCACCCAAGCGTCCAATTCTCCATTAGTAACAATGATGACTTTGGCCCCTGTTTTGGCCAGGACCTCAGCGGCTTCACGGGGGGTTTGTAAACCCGTCCGCTTCTTTGCAAAAGTGCTTGAGACGATCAGGTGATCAACATTAAGCAATAGTTCCCCAAATTGGGAATGTTCGTCCCGTTCGAAATCAGCGACCACTTCCAATCCTGCGGCTCTGGCAATCCTGGCAGCCCGTATCATTCCAGGGATACCGTAATGATCGACAAACAAGACCTTGGATTGGATAATAACTTCCGCGGGCGGCCAGTCTTCCCTCGCACCCAAAAGACCCGGAAGGTCAAACTAAATAGTTCGGGTATTTTGAGCTTGGTCTATGACAATCGTGGATCGAATGGGACGATATTGTGGATCGGACCGGCAGGTGGTTAGGTTGATGCCTTCCTTAAGATAAAGGTCTCTTAGGAATTGGGAATCCTCATCGAATCCCAAACTTCCCCCGTAGGCAACTTTTGCTCCAAAGCGGGAAGCGGCAACCATCGCATTGCCCGTTAAACCACCACCTTGTCGATCCCTTGCCAAAAGACGCGTTTTTGTATCGGTTTCGGGCCAAAATGGGCTTAAAAGGAGATCATCAACGGTCAAACAGCCAAGGCAAAGGACATCAATGCAATGTTCTGAAATCATAAAGAGTGTCCAAAAAAAAGGGTGGACCCTTTAAAGGCCCACCCTGGAATGTGGTTAAATCACTCAGCTTGGTTTAGTAACGGCCACCGCCGCCGCCGTAACCGCCGCTGTCTCCTCCACCACCATAGCCGCCGCCATAACCGCCACCGCCGCCGCTACGGCCACCGCCGCCGCCGTAACCGCCGCCACCACCGCTACGGCCACCACCGCCGCCGCCGTAACCGCCGCCACCACCGCTACGGCCACCGCCGCCGCCGTAACCGCCGCCACCACCGCTACGGCCACCGCCGCCGCCATAGCCCCCACGACCACCGCCGCCAGGACCACGCTCTTCGCGGGGTCGGGCCTCATTCACGGTAAGGGCGCGACCATTGATTTGATGGCCATTTAGGCCTTCAATTGCCGCCGCTGCCTCGGCATCATTTGCCATTTCTACAAAACCGAAACCCCGGGACCGCCCGGTTTCACGATCCATGGTCACCTGAGCTCTGGTTACTTGGCCGTATTGGCCAAACATTGTAAGCAAGTCATCGGAGCTACTCTCCCATGCCAAGTTCCCAACATAAATATTCTTCGCCATTTCAAATCATCCCATTTTAGAAACACCAACACCCTGGAATTCCTAGGCCCTGTACCTAGTAACTGTTAAGGGTGATAATCCGAACCAAAAAAACCAACCCTGAAGGGGTATACAATCGCATCCTGTTGGATGAGAAAAAACCTCGGTAAAGGGTACCCACCACAGATACCCTTGCCGATGAAAAAGCACTTTCGCAACGAGGCGAAAGGCAAAAAAAGGATTTAGTAACGGCCGCCGCCGCCACCACCGTAGCCGCCACCGCCGCCGCCGTAACCGCCGCCGCCACCACTCCGGCCACCGCCGCCGCCACCGTAGCCGCCGCCACCACCGCTCCGGCCACCGCCGCCGCCGCCGTAACCGCCACTACGACCACCGCCGCCAGGACCACGCTCTTCGCGGGGTCGGGCCTCATTGACCGTCAAAGCCCGGCCATTGAATTGTTGGCCATTAAGACCTTCAATTGCGGCTGCGGCATCGGCATCATTGGCCATTTCCACAAAACCAAAGCCGCGGGAGCGACCGGTTTCGCGATCCATGGTAACCTGGGCTCGAGCAACCTGACCATGTTGGCCAAAAAGGTTGAGCAGATCATCGGAGGTACATTCCCACGACAGATTTCCTACATAAATATTCTTCGCCATTGACAACTCATTCCATACCAAACATCAGGCAAATTGGGGTCGGAGAAAACGATATCTCCTACCCAGCCACCTGTATGACCCTGGGAGCAAACACAAAACAGTAGTGACATTGAGGAGCCTGGGAAGAACATCCCACGCTAGGGAAGAGGAACAATTGCTGCGCCGAACCGGGAAATAACCCCCTGTTGCAACACCAAAACCATTGAACCCAATCGGAAAGAGGCAAAAGCAGAAACCTAACACCCAAATTAAGGAAAGGTGTAAAACGGAAAACCTGACATGGATTCCGCCCGTAAAAGTCACGGGTCGATTCCTGTTGCCCTCATCGGAAGAAAATGAAGATACGAACCAGACGGTGGTGCCCCGGAGTTGCCGAGGAAATCAATCCAAAAGATCCGAGCCTTCTATCCTGAAATGAAGGAAAAGCCATAGCCTACGAAGAGACAGTTCTTTTCGTATTCTTATTTCATAATCAACCAAGACCTTTAAGTAAAGGCCGGAAAAGGGAAATTTCACGGTTTTTTCAAAAACCGGCCAGATTTGACATCTTGCAATGGAAAGATCTTGCCCCAATTCCGTTTCCATGAGTTCCGGTTACATGGGGTTGGGGAAAACAGTTGCACCCAAAAAATCCCGATTCAAAAGTGAAATGAAGTCAGCACTTATCTCTTTGGGGCATATGGCTTCACATTCGTATTGGTTGGTGCAATTTCCAAACCCTTCCAAATCCATCTGGGTTACCATTTTTTTTACCCGATCCTTGGCCTCTGGTTCCCCCTGCGGGAGGAGCCGCAAATGCCCAACCTTGGCAGCGACAAATAACATCGCCGATGCGTTTTTACAGGCTGCAACACACGCCCCACACCCGATACACTGGGCCGCATCCATTGCCAAATCCGCATTTACTTTGGATACCGGGATGCTATTTCCCTCAGGGGCACCACCGACATTCACGGAGACAAATCCCCCCGCTTGCTGAATCCTGTCAAATGCCGAACGATCCACCATCAAATCACAAAGTACGGGAAAAGCACTGGCCCGAAAGGGTTCGATAACAACGGTTTGACCGTCCTTGAAGTTTCGCATGTAGGTTTGGCAAGTGGTCCCCCGGGTAGGACCATGGGCGACCCCATTAATCACCATCGAACAAGATCCGCAAATTCCCTCGCGGCAATCATGGTCAAAAGCTATAGTCTCCTTACCAGCTGCGGAAAGGGTGTCATTGAGGACATCAAGCATTTCCAAAAAGGACATTTCAGGGATGATGCCACCAATTGTGTGGAGTTCAAAATGTCCTTTGTCCGATGAGGATTTTTGGCGCCAAATTTTGAGGTTTAATTTCATTACTTGTAGCTCCGGACACTTGGTTTTACAAATTCGGGTTGAAGGGGTTCTTTGGTAAGCAGGGGGGCGGCCCCGTCCCCGGCATATTCCCAAGCACTTACGAAACTGAATTCTTCATCGTTTCGTTGAGCTTCACCATCCTCGGTCTGGTATTCTTCGCGAAAATGGGCACCACAAGACTCTTCGCGGGTTAAGGCATCAGTACACATGACCTCGGCGAACTCAAGGAAATCCGCCACCCGGGCAGCGTTTTCAAGAGATTGATTGATGCCTTGCCCTGATCCAGGAACCGAAACTTCCTTCCAAAATCGGTTTCGAAGTTCCGGTATCAAGCCTAAAACCTTGGTTAACCCGGCCTTTGTCCGGGCCATCCCGCAATATTCCCAAACCAACTTTCCCAATTCCCGGTGAAATTCCTGGCAGGAGTACTTTCCTTTGACATTTTGGAGCTTACTAAGGCGTTGGCTCACATCCGATTCGGTTTGGGCAAACTCCCTGCTTTGGGTGGTATCCCCGGTGGGCTTCATCCCGGCGAGGTAATCGGTGATCGTATAGGGGCCGATAAAGTAACCATCTGCTAGTCCTTGCATGAGAGCACTTGCCCCAAGGCGGTTTGCCCCATGGTCGCTGAAATTGGCCTCTCCCAAAACAAAAAGACCGGAAATGTTACTCATCAGGCGGTAATCCACCCAGAGTCCACCCATGACATAATGCACTGCCGGGTAGATCCGCATGGGGGTTTGGTAGGGGTTCTCACCGGTAATATGGGAATACATGTCGAACAGGTTTCCATACCGTTCCGCAATAGTTTTAGCTCCCAACCGATTGATTGCATCGGCAAAATCTAAGTTTACCCCCCGGCCAAACTGGCCCACTCCCCGACCGGCATCACAGGCTTCTTTGGCAGCTCGGGAGGCAATGTCCCGTGGTGCCAAATTGCCATAACTGGGATATTTTCGTTCAAGGTAATAGTCTCGCTCCGAATCCGGGATAGTACTTGGAGCGCGGGTGTCCCCTTGTTTCTTGGGAACCCAAATCCGCCCATCATTCCTAAGGGATTCGCTCATCAGGGTGAGTTTGGATTGAAAGTCACCGGTGACAGGTATGCATGTCGGGTGGATCTGGGTGTAACAGGGATTGGCGAACAATGCTCCGCGTTTATAAGACCGGTAGGTGGCGGAAACATTACAACCCATGGCATTGGTGGAAAGGTAAAAAACCGGGCCATATCCCCCCGAAGCCAAAACCACCGCATCAGCGGCGTGGCGTTCAATTTGCCCGGTAACCATGTCACGAACAATGATTCCCCTTGCTTTGCCATCCACCAGGACCAGGTCCATCATTTCATGGCGGGAATGCGATTTAACCCTTCCTTGGCCGATTTGCCTATTGAGTGAAGCATAGGCCCCCAAAAGGAGTTGTTGGCCCGTTTGTCCCCGACAATAAAAAGTTCGGGAAACCTGGGCTCCACCAAAACTCCGGTTATCCAATTGGCCACCATATTCCCGGGCAAATGGAACGCCTTGGGCAACACACTGATCAATGATATTTACACTGGTTTGGGCCAAACGATAAACATTTGATTCCCTGGCTCGATAGTCCCCACCCTTGATGGTGTCCAAAAACAATCGCTCAACCGAATCACCATCGTTTTTATAATTTTTTGCAGCGTTGATTCCCCCTTGAGCCGCAATGGAGTGGGCTCGCCTGGGGGAGTCCTGAAAACAAAAGGTGGAAACCTGGTAACCAAGCTCGGCCAGCGAGGCGGCACAAGCTCCCCCCGCCAAACCCGTTCCCACAACAATGACATGGTATTTGCGCTTATTGGCCGGGTTGACCAACCTCATTTCCATTTTGCAACGGTCCCACTTTTCGGCAAGCGGTCCATCAGGAACTCGAGCATTTAACTTCATGGATTGCCTTTCAATGGGCTGTTGGCTTTGAGGAAAACAGCAATGCAAACGGTTGCTGCTCAACGGGAAAATAAATCCTGAATTGGTGGTAACGGCCAATTCGTTTTCTAATCCTTGGGAATGGAAAAACCCCCTGTTTTTTTGGCCCCTTCCCCCTCGGTGGTTTGCTTTTCCCTTTGACTTTTTTCTTGGGCACTTTTAAGGGTTAAACGGGGAATATGGCCCAACTGGTTTGGTGGCCCATGTGACTTTCCAAGCCCACACAAGACCGATACGGGAATGGAGCAGTTTCCCAAAATCACCACCATTGCCAGAATTGGCCCTACCCAGGAGGTCCAACGCCTCCAGGAGGCTCGGTTAAATCCCAGCGATTGAAACCAGCTTGACGCTCCATGCCAAAGGTGCAAACCCAAAATGAGTTGGCAAAAACAGTAAAAAGTGGCAACCCATGGATTCGCAAACCCCCTGGTAACCATGGCATAAACATCGACATAGTGGGGGCGATTATTGCCCTCCAACCGAACCCGCCATTCCCCGCTCGTATCCGTAATACCCAAGGTAAAATGGCAAATGTGATATATCACAAAAACCAAAATAACCAAACCTGTTAGAAACATGTGCCTTGATACCCAATTGGAAACAAGGGCCGATTCCTGATCGTAGGCAATTTGCCTTGCCCGAATGTTTTCTTTTCGAAGTTGAAAGGCTAAAACCAAATGAGCCAAAAATACCGCAAGTAGGCCGGTACGGACAATCCAAACCGCCATTCCATGGCCTGCCTCCTGAAGGAATTCCGCATACCCATTCAGGGCTTCCGGACCTTGAAAAATCAACAGGTTGCCAACCATATGCCCCAAAACAAAACCAACCAGAAGCAGCCCGGTTACACCCATGGCATATTTTCGGCCTAGCGAACTTTTGAAGAAACTTGGCACCATGGATTTGCCCTGAAGGTTAAGTGGAATCCTCAGTCTATTATGTCTTTGCGTTGAAGCGACTATTTGGATACAGGGTTTGAACTATAAAGCTTTTCCTGGCGAATGTACATTTCCACCGCACCACTCACCTGATATCGAATGCTCTGGCCTGTTAGACATCGATCCCTCAAGTTTCGACTTGAAATACCCAATTGGGGAACACCAGGAACCCAGGTAAAGTTGGCCCCAGGAACCGCTTTTTCCATCGCTTTTTGTGCTTCGAGGGGATTTTTCCCTGACCTTGTTTCCTTCCGGGGATAAATGAAAATATCGGTTTGAAAAACAATTTTCTCCGGATTTTTCCATTGCGGCAAATCAGCAAAACTGTCCTGTCCCAAAAGGAGGACGAATTTTTTTTGAGGATGTTTTTGAGCCAAAGCCGCCAAGGTTTGGTAGGTGAAATTGGGAGAGGCCAATTCATTTTCAATGGGCTCCAAGCGGAAAAAAGGATTCCCGGCTATGGCCAATCCAATCATTTTCAGTCGATCTTCCCAAGGGGCCATTGCCCCCAATCGTTTGTGTGGGGGTTCGGCGGAGGGCAAAAACCAGACCTGGTCCAAATTTCCCGCTTCACGGCAAGTCTCTGCAACAATCAAGTGCCCTAAATGGGGAGGATCAAACGCTCCCCCAAAAAGTCCAATTCGCATTCCCTCGCCTCCCGATCTTCATCCCCAAGCTTGGTATCCATAGGAAAATCTAGGGATTTCTCCCGGAACCCTAGGCCCTTACCTATTTCGAAACCATTAGTGGGACGGTGGATTGCATGAGTCAAAAAACATGGGGTGGCCGTTTTGAAGGAGGCGTGGACGCCCTAACCGAGCATTACACGGAATCGATCAGTTTTGACCGGCGCCTTTTTCGGCACGACATTCAGGGAAGTCAGGCCCATGCGAAAATGCTCGCCCATGTTAAACTCATTTCTCATGATGAGGCCGAAACAATTTGCACCACACTTGATCAAATAGGGGACGACCTGGAAGCCGGAACGATTCCTGTCCGTACTTCCCTGGAGGATATACATACCCACATCGAATCGGCCCTGATTGAACGGCTTGGAGATACTGGGCGAAAGCTCCATACCGGCCGAAGTCGGAACGATCAGGTTGTGACTGCCATGAAGCTTTGGACACGGGAGGCCCTTGACCGAATGGATCAGCTCCTCCTCGAGGTCCAAAAAGGATTTGTAGAAGCAGCGGAAACGCACAAGGAAATGATTATTCCAGGCTACACTCACCTCCAAAGGGCTCAACCGGTTTTGGCGGCCCATTATTTCCTTGCCTATGTGGAAAAATTTCAAAGGGATCGGGAGCGCCTGGCCGATTGTAGAAAGCGGCTCAACCGCCTTCCCTTGGGGGCGGGTGCCCTGGCCGGGAGTTCGCTTCCCATTGATCGGCGGCATGTGGCAAAATCGTTGGGTTTTGAAGACCTGGCCCACAATAGCCTCGATGTTTCCTCGGACCGGGATTTCCTAATCGAATATGTGTTTGCATTATCCATGGTGGCTATTCATTTGGGGGGGTGGGCGGAGGAATGGGTTCTGTGGTCCACCACCGAATACAGCTTCCTGAACTTGCCAGATGCGTTCTGCACCGGGTCGAGCATCATGCCTCATAAGAAAAATCCGGATGTGATGGAATTGATGAGGGGGAAAACCAGCCGGGTGATTTCTGACCTCAATCGATTGCAAATACTATTGAAAGGCCTTCCTTTGGCCTACAACCGCGACCTTCAGGAGGACAAACCTGCGGTATTCGATGCCAATGACACGGTTGAGGCTTCCCTGATTATTGCTGCAGCCATCGTTCGCAAGGCCCAATTGAAGGGTGAACAGATCAATGCCCGGATCGAGGACGGTTTTCTGGATGCAACGACTTTAATGGAATTTCTGGTTTTAAGGGGCGTACCCCTTCGGACCGCCCATGACATAGTGGGTAAAATGGTGCGACTGTGTGAAAAACGCGGGTGCCGCCTTGCCGATCTTTCAACTCCTGATTTTGATTCCGCCTACCCGGGCTTGACGCCTGGGGTATATGAAGTGTTGGGGGTTTCCCGAGCCCTGATGGCGTTTCGTTCGGAGGGGTCCACGGCCCCGAGCGAGGTGGCACGCCAGCTTGACCTTTGGAAAGTAAGGGTAAAGGCCTAGCCTTCCCAACTTTATTTGGGATTTGGGCCCGGGAAAGCAAGGGGAGGACCGGCGGAGTTTATGGATCATTTTCAGTACAAAGCAGGCAAGTTATTGTGCGAACAGGTATCCGTTCAGGAATTGGCGGACACCTATGGTACCCCGCTGTATGTTTATTCTGCTGCCACACTTGTCCATCACTTAAGGCAAATTCAGCTTGCTTTCAAGGAAGTGGATCCCTTGATCTGTTATTCTGTAAAAACAAACGGCAACCTTTCAATTCTTCAATTGATGCGAGAGCATGGTGCCGGGTTTGATGTCACAAGTAATGGGGAATTGCATAGGGCCTTAACGGTTGGCTCGTCTGGGGAAAAAATTGTCTTTGCTGGGGTCGGCAAAACGGAAGCCGAACAGCGAAGGGCCCTTTCGGAAAAAGTGTTTCTCTTCAATGTTGAAAGCGAAGCCGAGCTTTTGGCCTTGGCCCAAGTTGCCAAAACGATGGGAGTAATTGCTCCTGTTGCACTTCGGGTGAATCCGGATTTGCCCCCGAAAACCCATGCAAAAACCGACACTTCTGTGAAAGGGGTAAAATTTGGCCTCGATATCCATTCTGTCCTGGAAGTGGCTCAAAAATTTGTGAAACAATCCAACCTTGAAATATGCGGAATTCACATGCACTTGGGATCCCCCATTCTAAGTGTAGAACCGTATCGTCAGGGAATTGCCAAGGCGAAAACTTTGGTTGCGGAACTTCGTAAACAGGGTCACCCAATTAAAGTCCTCAATATGGGAGGGGGATTTGGGATCCACTATCGAAAGAAAGAGGCTCTTCCAGCCCAGGCATTTGCCGAGGTGATTGTTCCCGCAGTGAAAGAAATGGGATGCAAATTGGTCCTCGAGCCGGGGCGGTTCATTGCCGGGAACGCAGGAGTCCTATTAGGGAAAGTAATCTACACAAAAGAATCCGGTGGCAAACTTTTTGTCATTCAGGATGCGGCGATGAACGACCTCATCCGGCCAACCTTATACGATTCGTTTCACCGAATTTGGCCTGTGGAACCGCCCAAGGGTTTTGAGGTTCCACCTGAGGATTATGAGTGTCCGGGGGAAGGCACCCTTTCGGTGGATGTGGTTGGTCCGGTTTGTGAGTCGGGCGATTTTCTTGCCAAACAACGCCATTTGCCACCCCTGAATCAGGGAGACCTCCTTGCGGTCTTTAGTGCCGGTGCCTATGGAATGGCCATGAGTTCCAATTACAACAGCCGCCCCAGGGCCGCCGAAATTATGGTGAGTGGAACAACCCATCGGGTGATTAGACGCCGGGAAACCTGTGATGACCTGATTGCCAACGAGGTAGAATACATTGCCAAGTAACCACCTTGAGTCCACCCGGGAGGGTGGACCTGCTTCAAAAGGGAGTGGATCCATGATTGGACGAAATGCGGTGGCTATCAAGTGCCTTTGTCGAGGATTGGGCCTTGGACTTTTGACATTAACCGGCCTCGCTTTGGCCCAGGGCCCTCCTGTTGGGCCCCAGGGAAAAGTTCAGCCTCCCGCCAAAACCGGAGCTCCTCAAGACCCTGCACAACCGCCAGAGGAGCAGAAAACCGAAGCGGAAAAAACTGACGGAGCTAAGGTCCAGCTTTTTGGGCAAGGCTTTGCCCGCATTCCCACAACCGTGCCTGAGTTTTTCGCTGCTATTGACTATGAAATCGAAACCAACAACCTTGGCCTGGCGGGAAGATTGATTGGCTTAATGCTTGCCTCCAATCCTTCCGAGGCAGACCTTGCCAAACTCGGCAAGGATGCACCCCTATCACGAATCATTTCCTACAGGCGGTTCACCAAATGGGACGACAATCCAAACCTCAATATCCAATACCAAAAAAGCCTTGAAGATTGGATCAAAAAAACGACTGTCGCGTATCACAATTCGCTCCAGAAGCCTGAGCGGATGCGTGCAATCCTGGATTCCTTGGAAGGGGATTATCGGGATTTTGCCCATGGGGTTGGACAACTTGGGGAAATGGGAGCCCTTGCGGTTCCCGCTTTAATCGATGTAATGCTGCAGATTCCCGATACCAAAGACAGAATTGCCATACTTCGGGCGTTGCGCAAATTGGGACCGGAAACGATTCCTCCCATGGTCGCAGGCCTTGGGGTTCAGGACGATTTGCTTTTGATAGAACTTATCGGAATTTTAACGGAAAAAAAAGCCACCCAAGCTATTCCCGAACTTTGGGTTCTGGCAGGAACATCCAACAATCCCGGGGTCCGGACTTTGGCAACCAAGGCTATTGGTTTAATCACCCACACGGAGCTTACGCGCCTCGAAACGCCAGGAATCGCTTTAACCAACCTTGCCAAGGATAATTACAATCAGAAGGTTGTCTATCCCAATCCTGCAAGAGTAGATATTTGGCGATTTGACCCAAAAACGGGAAAGATTGTTCAAGGCATTCCAACAATCGAATTTCCAACTGCTTCCCAGGTCGAAGAGTATTTGGGACAACGCTTTGCCAATGTGGCTCTCACAATAGACCGAAGCAATCGTGAGGCCCAAAAGGTCATTTTGTCATTAATCATTGACAAGGGAATGGCCAAAATCAAGGATACTGAACTCAGTAGACCCCTTGGTTTTACCAATCCCAAACTTGCCGATTTTTTGGATTCCGCGGATCCAACGGTTTTGATGGACCTTTTGGATCAAGCCCTTGTCAATCGAAAAACCCTTGAGATCCTGGCATTGGTAAAGGCCATTGGCCAACAAACCGAACCCCGGGCTTCTCAACCTTGGTTTGCACGAAAACCGCTCCTGCTTAGGGCAATGTCCTATGGGGATAGGCGGGTAGAATGGGCTGCAACGCTTGCGTTTATACGAAGTGCCGAGGCTGCCGGAGTGGCTCCAGCCAATCAAGTCATTGAGGTTCTCAGGCGATCCATAACGGGTTGGACAAATAGTCCCCAAGCGGTAATTAGCCACTCAAGGACCATTGTTGCCACCGATGATACCGACCTTGGTCAACGGATCATGAATCGAATCAAAGAAACAGGTAGGGAAGGGATTTTGGTTGCTTCCGGCGGGGACTTATTGCGGCGTCTTAATAAAGCTTCGGATATCGATTTGATCCTGCTGGATCCCAACCTTCCCGGTTATGGCACCGCAAGCCTTGTGGCACAACTTCGGAGTGATCGCCATTTTGGGCGGCTCCCGTTGGTTATCCTTGGATTGGCTAAAAACATCGATGTTCGGGACATTATCCTCGAATACTCGGATATTCAACGCAAACTGGAAATCCTGGACAGCGAACTTTCGGCCCGGGATGAAAGGTTTGCGTCCATCAAAAACGATTACAAAGCAGTGGATGAAGGTATTAAACGGGATCAGGCAAACCAGAAGGGTGGCCCGGTTAAAAAAACCGAAACCGAGGAAACACTCAAGATTCGAAGGGATGAAATTGAAAAAACCAACCTCGACCGTTTGGAACGGTCGAGTGAAGCTTTCAGCTTTACCAATAAGCAAGCCAATCGCCGTGAAGACCTGTTCGCCCGAAAAAAGGTCTTGCTGGATGCATTCGAAACGATTCAGGAAAAGCGATTCAGGCAACTTGAGGCCCAATGGGGAAATTTACCCGCAACGATTGTGGTTCACGGACATGATGCCGCAAGTCCCAAGGTTCTCGAGCAAACGCTTATTAGTTGGATTACCCAACACAAGCTTCCCATCCTTACAGAAGAAGAGCGAATGTATATGGCCGAAACGGCGGTAATTCTTCTTGCCAGAATGGGTGATGGTGCACCTCCCGGGTATGACATTCGACCTGCAACCGACGAGCTGATTTCTGTCCTCAGGGCTACCAATTTATCGGATCCGATCCTTGTTGCTGCATCCAGGGCTTTAAGCCACATTCCAGGCTTACCGTCTCAACTTCGCCTTGCCGAAGCGGTTATGGATTCCAAGCGATCGGTTTTGGTTAGGGCTGGCATTGCCGACAATTTGATCATGCATATGCGTCGCCATACGATTTTACTTTCTGATGCCAAAAAGAATGAACTTGCTGTGGCGGCAAGTCACCCAACCAACGATCCCGTCCTCCGGGAAAAATTGGGTGCTCTTTTGGGTGTCCTGAAACCCTCGGTGGCTAACACGGGGGATCGGCTTTTGAAAATATCAGCCGTCCCAAAATAATTTTAGGTTTTTTATCAATTCAATATCCGGGCCACTGCCTCTAGTGCCCTGCCACTCAAAGGGATTAGGATAGTATTCAGCTGCAAGGCACATAGTATAAGTACCAACCAAGGAGGGTTGGTACCATGCGGAAAATTTACATAGTCCGGTTGAGTGGTGAGGAGCGGGGGTTGCTTGAG